>NZ_NMPP01000086.1:0-1326 GCF_009192885.1 Xanthomonas sp. LMG 12462
CCGCCGATCACCCGCGCACAGCACCTGGCCACCCTGACCGCCCGCTTTCGCAAGCAGAACACCAACGGCGACGGCTACCTCAGCGCGCGGGAGTTGGCGGCGCCGCCGCAGTAGGGGATAGCCCTGAGGGTAGGGCTTCTATTGTCGAGTGCGTTGCGCAAAGCATTGGCATCCCATCGATCTGAGCACCGACCGTCGTCAATATGAATACATCTCAATGCAGCCTGTCTGGCGGATAGTGATGCCTGTAGGCACATCTTACGCACGGCGCCCGCTTACGAGATTCTGGTTGCAGGCTCCTTTTCCGGATTAGACAACGATACTTTGGACCAGCGTTTTCCTGTTCGCGACCACGTGAAGTAAGTTGCCACAATCTCCAACACCTGCCACCACCAATATGCGCCACCCGTATGCGCATTCATCACCGACACCACAAAGTGCAAGAAGATCAGTGCTGGCAGGCACAGGAAGACGGCAATAACAAAGTGGGACCATGTTTGCGCCTTATGGAGCGAAAAGGCCAGATACAAACACAGCGTTATCCCTGGAAAAAATATGAAATAGCGGAGATAGTCTCCGCTATTATAGACACTGAGCAAATGTTTGTTGGCGAAAAAGGTGTTCAGTGAGACTAGGAAAAATACGGAGAAAGATAAACCCACCACCAGCCATTTGACAAATTTCATGATCTACCATCCTGCTTCGCAATCGTTTTCACGACTTGCCCCAATGGGTGTCTTTCCAAGTAGAGATTGTACTATCCCTTCAGATCCATCCCCAACTTGGGGGACATAATTGGGAAATATCCCTCTGGGCCACAATGATCCTCCATAAAACAGGGGGCTTATTCCTGCTTCTCGGAAAACTTTGTAATGATATTCGTCGATTAAATTTCCATATGGTTCTCTTACAACCCGTCCTTGCTCATCCCTGACTGAATATCGCTTATCCTCGCGAACGAGACCATTTCTAATTTTCGCAAGAATAACACTTTCTGACTCCGAACTCCCGTTTGTTGCCCAGGCATGAATTATCCCTGACCTTATTGCGGAGTTGATTAGCCCATTATTTCCTTTGCAAGTTTCAAAGGCGCGCTTGTAATAAAGCGATCCCGTTTGCTTGTAAAGTGATCCGTAGTAGCCACACATTGATGTGTCCCCCGGACCATCAAAGTCCCACTTTCGTAGTCCTTGGGGATCAAAACTATTAAATGGAGAGGATGCAGCAAAGGAGAAAGTCGATATACCACCTGTTAACCCAATCGGATCGCTCTGCACATACCGCCCGGTGCCCGGCTCGTAGTCTCGGAAGTAGTTCTGGTTGAGA
>NZ_NMPP01000087.1:0-13144 GCF_009192885.1 Xanthomonas sp. LMG 12462
GCCGCTCCCTTCTCCCGCCGGGAGAAGGTGGCCCGCAGGGCCGGATGAGGGTGCGGGCGCAGCCTCGTGCACCCACACATCGCGAGACGCTGCGCGCCTGACCCTCACCCCAACCCCTCTCCCGGGGGGAGAGGGGCTAGCCGCTCCCTTCTCCCACCGGGAGAAGGTGGCCCGAAGGGCCGGATGAGGGTACGGGCGCAGCCTCGTGCACCCAAACATCGCGAGTCGCTGCGCGTCGAACCCTCACCCCAACCCCTCTCCCGGAGGGAGAGGGGCTTGAACGTCAGTACTTCTTCTCGACGTTGAACATCCAGGTCTGGTCGCTGCCGCTGTCGCCGTCGGTCACGCCGCGGTACTCCACGCGCGTGGACAGGCCCTGGTCGGTGCTGAACACCACGCCCACGCCCAGCATCAGCCGGTTGCGGTCGTACACGCTCTGCCCGGTGCGGTACAGGGTGCCGCCGACGATGTCGGCATAGCCCAGCGTGGCGTCGCCGCGGCCCTGGAAGTCGTGCTGGTACTCGAGTCGGAACTGCGGCGTCAGCCGTCCCCAGCTCATCTGCCGGCGCCATTCCAGGCGCAGGCCGAGGTTGCCGGTGGTGGTGGCCACGTCCATGTCCTCGTAGCGCAGCGCATACGGCGCCATCGCCGCTTCGCTGTAGGCATCGAGCGTGGCGCGCGCGGCATCCACCCGCGCGTACGGGGTGATCTGCCAATCGCCGCGCTGCAGATCGGCACCGGCCGACAGCGACGCGATCCACTGGTGGCCGCTGCGGTCGCCTTCGGCCAGGGCGCCGTTGTCGGTGACGTAGCGGCGCAGGTCGTAGGACAGCAATTGGTAGCCGACCAGGGTGTCGAAGAACAGCGTCTGGCCCGGGTGATAGCTGGCATACAGCGCCAGCGTGTACGCGGTCGACTTGCTGCGGCTGCCGTCGCGGCCGACATCGCTGTCGTCGCGGCCGAAGCCCACGCCCGCACCCAATGCGAAGGACGAGGAGACGCGGTAATCGGCGCCCAGGCTCAGGCCATCGGTCTGGAAATCCACGCCGGCACGCTGCGACTGCCTGTCCAGGCTGCCGGAGCGGATCGCACCACCCACCCACAGGCCCAGATCGCCTGCCGCAGTGGCATCGCGTGGTGCCGCCGACGCGGTGTCGGCGCCGCCGTCCATGGCGCCGTCGCGCAGGTCGCGGTTGGCCGGGTCGCACGCTTGCGCGTCCAGATTGCGATCGCTCTGCAGCGTGCGGTCGCGCTGGCGGCACTGCGAGCTGGCCTGGAAGCTCACGCCGTTGTCGAAGCCGCGCGCCCCCCGGTGGGTCGCCTCCAGGCGGCGCTGGAAGTTGTCGATCTGCGCCTTGGCGAAGCGCCGGGCCGACTCGGCCTGCGCATCGATCAGGCCGCGCACCTGCGCATCCTGGGTCGGATCCCGGCGCGGCGCGATCACGAACACGATGTCCGCCTCGGCCGAGGTCGCATACGCATTGGACAGGGTGAAGCGCACCGTGGCGTTGCCGGAGAAGGCCGGGTTCGGCACGAAGGTCAGCATGAAGCCCGGGCCGTCGTCCGCGGCCGCGGTCGGCACGCCGGCGGCCTTGGCGGCCGCGCGGGTGATCGTGGCGGTACCGGCGTTGGCCGGCAGCACCGCGACCACGGCGGCCGCCACGAACGGGCCACCGGTGGCGTCGCGAGTGACGTCCAGGGTCTGCGCCTGCCCGGTCACCGCCGGCACCGTCACCGACACCGCGATGGGGCGGGCGTTGACGGTGATGGTGACCACGGCCGGCGCCGAACTGCCGCCGGCGCCGATGGCGGTGTAGTGCACGCTGTCCACGCCCACGTAGCCCGGCGCCGGCGTGTACACCAGGCGCACGCCATCGACGGTCGCGGTGCCGTGGCTGGGCGCGGTGGCGATGGCGATGCTGTCGATACTGCCGGTGTCGTTGCCGGTCACCGCCAGGGTCAGCGCGGTATCCACGAGGGTGGCGCCGGTATCGTTCGCCGCCACCGGTGCCGGCACCGCCGAGGCGATGGTCAGGGTGTAGGCCTGCGTGGCCGAGAAGCCGTTGGCGTCGCTCACCTTGATGCTGAAGGCGAAGCTGCCGGCCGCGCTCGGCGTGCCGGACAGCACGCCCGCCGGGGTCAGGCTCAGCCCGGTCGGCAGCGCGCCGCTGACCACGCTGTAGCTGTACGGCGCGGTGCCGCCGCTGGTGCTCAGGGTCTGGTTGTACGCGGTGCCCGCGGTGCCGGCAGGCAAGGTCGGCTGCCCCGGTGTCAGGGTCGGCGCGGCGATGCTCAGCGTGTAGCTGCGGCTGGCCTGGCCGGGGACGCCGGCGGTGCTGTCGGTGACGGTGGCGGTGAAGACGAAACTGCCCGCCTGGGTCGGGGTGCCGGACAGCACGCCGGCCGCGCTCAGGCTCATGCCGGCCGGCAGCGCGCCGGTGGCGAGGCTGTAGCTGTAGGGCGCGGTCCCGCCGGTGGCGCTGAGCGCCTGGCTGTAGGCGCTGCCCGCGGTGCCGGCCGGCAGCGCCGGCGGCGACAACGTCAGCGTCGGCGAGGCCACCGTCAGGGTGAACGCCTGCGCCGCAGTGAAGGCGTTGGCGTCGGTAACGCCCACGGTGAACGCGAAGTTGCCGGCCGTGGTCGGCGTACCGGACAGCACGCCGCCCGCACTCAGGCTCATCCCGCTCGGCAAGGTGCCGGCATTGAGCACATAGCTGTACGGCGCGGTGCCGCCGCTGGTGCTCAGCGCCTGGCTGTAGCTGGCGTTGATCGCCGCTGCCGGCAACGTCGGCGGGGTGATGGCCAGGGTCGGCGAGGCGATGGACAGGGTGTAGGCGTGCGAGCCGCCGAAACTGCCGGCATCGGTGACGCCGACGACGAAGGTGAAACTGCCGGCCACGGTCGGGGTGCCGGATAGGGCACCGGCACTGCTCAGGCTCAGGCCCGCAGGCAAAGCACCGGAGCTGAGCGCGTAGGTGTAGGGCGCCGTCCCGCCGCTGGTGCTCAACGTCTGGCTGTAGGCGGTGCCCGCGGTCCCGGACGGCAGCGTGGACGGGGCGACGGTCAAGGTCGGCGCCACGATCGCCAGCGTATAGCTGCGCGACGCCTGGCCCGGCGTTCCGGAGGTGCTGTCGGTCGCGACCAGGGTGAAGCTGAAATTGCCGGTCACGGTGGGCGTTCCGCTGAGCGCACCGGTCGCACTGTTGACGGTCACGCCTGCCGGCAAGGCGCCGGCCGTGACGGCATAGGTGTACGGCGCGATGCCGCCGCTGGCCTGGGTGATCGCCGCGCTGTAGGCCTGGCCGGCGGTGCCGTTGGGCAGGGTCGTCGCCGGCAGCGTCACGGTTGGCGCAGCCACCGTCAACGTATAGGCACGGCTACCGCTGATGGGTGATGCGCCGCTGTCGGTCGCGGACACGGTGAAATTGAAGCTGCCGGTGCCGCTGGGCGTGCCGGACAGCACGCCGGCGGAACTCAGCAGCATCCCCACCGGCAACGTGCCGGTGGTGATCGCGAAGCCATACGGCGCGGTCCCGCCACTGGCGCTCAGGGTCTGGCTGTAGCTGGTGCCGGCGGTGGCCGCCGGCAGCGACGTCGGCGAGATCGTCACCACTGCATCGTCGTTGAGGATCGTGCCGGTGGCGGTGGCACGCGCGATGGTGGCGTTGCTGGCGCCGGACAGATTCACGGTGAAGGTTTCGTCCGGCTCGACGGTGGTATCGCCGTTGATGGTCACCGCCACGTTCTGCGTGGTGATGCCGGGCAAGAAGGTCAGGGTGCCGGAGTGGGCGACATAGTCGCTGCCGGCGTTGGCGCTGCCGTCGGTGGTCGCAAAGTTGACCGTGACGGTCTGGCCGCTGGCGGCGCTGAGGGTGACGGGGAATGTGGCCGTGGTGGTGCCGCTGTTGCCTTCAGTGACGCTGACATCGCCGATCGAGAGTGACGGCTGCGCGTCGTCGTTGTTGATCGTGCCCACTCCCTGCCCACCGGTGATCGTGGCGCCATTTGGATTGGTGACGTTGACGTAGAAGGTTTCGTTGGGTTCGTTGAGCGTATCGCCGATTACCTGCACGGTGAAGGTGGCGCTGCTGCTGCCGGCCGGAATGGTCAGCCCGTTCACGCTGGAGGAGATGTAGTCGGTGCCCGCGGTCGCGGTGCCGTTGGCGGTGGCGATGTCGAAGCTGACCCCGCCGCTGCCGGCCGGCTGGCTGAGCGAGACGGTGAAGGTGAACGCGGTGTTGCCGGAATTGCCTTCGTTCTGCGACACGTTATTGATCGACAGGGTCGGCAGATCGTCGTTGAGGATGGTGCCGGTGGCGCTGGACGGCGAGCCGACGGTGTAACCGCTGCCCGCATTGAGGCTGATCACCACGGTCTCGTCCGGCTCCACCGTGGTGTCGGGGGTGGGACTGACGGTGATCGTGCCGCTGGTCTGCCCGGCCGCAATCACCAGCGGCGAGTTGACCGCGGCGTAGTCGGTACCGGACGTCGCGGTCCCGCCTACGCTGAAACCGATCGAGAGCGCCGATGGCGACGGCTGGCTCAGGGAGACGGTGTAGACCAGATTATTGCCGCCGTTCTCGTACACGCTGGCCGGCGACACCGCGATGCTTGCCGAGGGATAGTCGTCATTGACGATGGTGGCGGTGGCGCTGGAGGGGTTGCCGATCGAGTAGCCGGTACCGTTGGCCACCTGGAAGATCACCGTCTCGTCCGGCTCCACCGTGGTATCGGCGACCGGGGTGACGCTGAAGCTGGCGGACGTCGCGTTGGCCGGCACCACGACGCTGGTGACCGCACCGGTGTAGTCGGTCCCGCTGGTGGCCGTGCCGCTGCGGGTCAGGTTCACCGTGGTCGCCGAACTGTTGGTCGAGCTCAACGTCACCGTGTAGACGAAGGGCGTGCCGCTGTCCTCGTTGGCGCTGGACGGGGAGACCGTGATGCTGGCGCTGCGCGAGGGGGTGATGGTGATATTGACGGTAATGGTGTCGCCAGCGCCGTCTTCTAGCGGAAATGTGTCGCTCGTGGCACTGTCGCCATTGTGCGTGTAGGTGATGATCTGCGTTCCCTGCGCCCCGCTCGGACTGGGAACGACCAACGTGCCGTGGGGAGGCTGCACCCCGTTCCAGCCGACGCCGATGTCGTCAACACCGGTGCCGTCGCAGGTGGTGACGTCGATCTGCACCGAGCCACCCTGGGCGACGGTGGCGTTCAACGTCGGACAATACTGGGAAGGCGCTGCCGCGGCCAACCCGGAGTGCAACGTCGTCATCAACAACACGACCAGCAACATCGAACAGCGCAATGCGATGCGCGCGCCACGGCGCAAACCGGTGCAATTCGTAGACATATTTCGATTCCCCAAAACGCGCCACCCCATGGGCGCTGGCAGCCATCCTGGTGCCTCGGACTTCGCGGAACATTGGCCCAGCAAGCATCGGGCATGCGCGTCGCGCGGCCATTGGAACAGCAAATCCGACGCCGCGTAAAGCAACAAATGCGTCACGTCTGTCTGGTTCAGCAAAATCGTCGCTTGCAAGTCGCCGAAGTCGTGATTAAGTAGTCTGGCGCCAGACACGAGGTCTGGCGTCATCCACTCCGGGGGGAGATCCGCATGAGCGAGTTCTTCATCGGTCAGATCATGCTGACCGGTTTCGCGTTTGCGCCAAAATATTTTGCGCAGTGCAACGGGCAATTGCTGCCGATCAATCAGAACCAGGCCCTGTTCAGTCTGCTCAGCACCCGCTTCGGCGGCGACGGCAAGACCACGTTCGGCTTGCCGGACATGCGCGGGCGCACGCCGGTAGGCTATGGGCCATCGGCCGACCCGGCGTGGCAGCCGCCTGCGTTGCCGATGGGTCAGGCGGCGGGTGGGGAGACAGTGACGCTGGTGACCGACCAATTGCCGGCCCATCTCCACTTGATGGAATGCGCCAGCGCCGCAGGCAACAGCCGCAACCCGACCGGACGCCTATTCGCGAACAATGGCGCCACTATTGGAGCGGCGACATCGCTGTACGCTGCGCCTGGAAGCATGGTTCCGCTATCGCAAGCCACGGTAAGCACACAGGGTGGCGGCCAGGCGCATCCGAACGTGCAGCCGTACACCACGCTCAATTTCTGCGTCGCGCTGTCCGGCATCTTCCCTTCGCGCAGCTAGGCGCATCCGCATCCGGGCACGCCGCGCACAGTCGTGCGCGTGGCGCCTCATCGACCAGGAAGCATCTCATGGGTACTCCCTTCATCGGCGAAATCCGCATGTTCGGCTTCGGCCGTACGCCCCAGGGCTGGCAGGCGTGCGACGGCTCGCTGCTGCAGATCTCCGAATACGAACCGTTGTACGTCCTGCTCGGCACTGCCTACGGTGGCAACGGCACCAGCACCTTCGCGGTGCCGGATCTGCGCGGTCGGCTGCCGATCCACCAGGGCCAGGGGCCGGGCCTGAGCAACTACGTGCTCGCTCAGCAGGCCGGCACCGAGACGGTGACGTTGACAGACCTGCAAATGCCTGCACATACGCACGTCGCCCAGGCCACCACCGCAGCGGCGACAGCGACGGCGCCCTCAGGCCTGTTGCCAGGCGCGGTGACCGGCGACGTTTTCTATCTCACAAGCACCACTGGCGCAACTGCGCAAGCGATGTCCGGGCAAAGCACTTCGTTCGCCGGCGGCAACCAACCGCATGACAACACCATGCCGACGCTGACGGTGCAGTACTGCATCGCCACCACCGGCATCTTCCCGCAACAGGCCTGACCCCCTGCGCCGCGCCGACAAGGCTGCGGCACGCATCCGCTCATCGGAGGAATCCGCTCATGACCGAACCCTATATCGGCGAAATCCAGCTGTTCGGCTTCGACTACAACCCGTACGGCTGGGCGTTGTGCAACGGCGCCACCCTGCCGATCACGCAGAACACCGTACTGTATTCCCTGCTCGGCGTGGCCTACGGCGGCAATGGCACCACCACGTTCCAACTGCCGAATTTCGTCACGCGCGCCGGTTGCCAGCAGGGCGCGGGGCCGGGCCTGACGCCGCACACGCTGGGCAGCAACTTCGGCTCGGCATCGGTCAGCCTGCAGAGCACGCAGATTCCCATGCACCAGCATGGCGTCAACTCATTTTCGTTGTCGGACCAAACAAAGAAGAGTGGCACGCCCGTCAGTGGCGCCGCGCTGTCTTCCCCCGGTAGCAGCAACGCGCGTCCATACAACGCGGTCGCGCCGAACACGCAGTTCTCCCCGACCATGTTGATGCCCACCGGCATCGGCCAGGCGCACGAGAACCGGCAGCCGTATCTGGCGGTGAACTTCTGCATCGCCTTGCAGGGCAACTATCCGGTCTTCAACTGAGGCAGGCGTGATGTCGATCGCCGCCTCGCCCGGCTTTCCGCAACGGGACGCCGGGTGGGCAGCGCCCGCTGTGCTGCAGGCACGCGGCATCGGCGTGCGGCCGGCGCGTTCGGCAGACCTGGACTGGCTGCGCGACCTATACGCCAGTACGCGCCGCGACGAACTGGCCGCAGTCCCCTGGCCGGAGCCAGCCAAGCGCGCCTTTCTCGACCAGCAGTTCGCCTTGCAGCATGCGCACTATCTGCAGCACTTTCCCGGCGCGGACTTCCTGGTCGTGGAAGACACGCACGCGCGGCTGGGCCGGCTGTATCTGGACCGCAGCACGGATCCGCACGTCCTGGTCGATATCAGCCTGCTGCCGGACTGCCGCGGCCACGGCATCGGCGGCGCGCTGATCGCGCAGGCACAGGCGCTCGCGCATGCGGATGGGCGCGCACTGACACTGCACGTGCTGCATGCCAATCCCGCAGCGCAGCGGCTCTACGCGCGGCTGGGCTTCGTTGCCGGCGAGGCCGGCCAGACCCATCTGGCCATGCGCTGGGATGGCGCTGGCACGAAGCCGGACGCGCGCGTCAGTTGAACACCGCCTGATACAGGAAGCCGTCGCGTTCGCGCGCGACCGGCACCAGGAAGATGCCGATCTCGCCCAGGCGCGGATGGCGCATCTGGTAGGTCTGCTGCGGAAACAGAAAAGCCGAGCCGTTGCGGAACAGCAGCGAGAACGGGGCGCGCCGCGCCGCGGGCGGCGTCGGCAGCGGCCGCGCCTCGACCAGCACGAATGCGACCTCGCCTTCGTTCAACTGCGCCGAGAACGTCTCGTTCACGCTTCCAGCGAAGTGTTCCAAGCTCAACAGCTCCATCCTTGACTCCAGGTGTGGTTCGGCACGGTCGCCATGCCGGCATCGTCGCGTGCCGTCGCGACGCGCACAAGCGCTGTGCGGGCATTTGTCCACACCGCCTTTTGTTCACCCCTCAAGTGCAGCTGCGAGGCGCTGGCGCGGTGGCGGCCATCCCGAGCCGATGCGGCGTCGCCGGCGACCAATGCGCGGCCGTATGACACGCTGTTGCATGAACGGGGCGAAGCGGGCGCGCACACCGGCCCGCGCAGTGCCACAATACTGCACGGGCCAGTTCGGTTAAGTTCAGCCGAACGGATCGATCCTATGTTGTATTTTCGTTAAAGGTCGCGATGGCGTCTTCCGAATCCAATCTGGTGCAGTTGTCGGGCGTGCGCATCGACCGCGGCGGCCGGGCGATCCTGCGCGACGTCTCGCTGAGCGTGCCGCGCGGCAGCATCACCGCGGTGCTCGGCCCCTCCGGCAGCGGCAAGTCCACGCTGCTGGCGGCGCTGACCGGCGAACTGGAGCCGGCCGCGGGGACGCTGCAGGTGTTCGGCAAGCCGCTGCCGCGCGGCAGCCGTGCGCTGCGCGAGACGCGCAAGAGCATCGGCGTGCTGCTGCAGGGCAACGGCCTGCTGACCGACCTGAGCGTGGCCGAGAACGTGGCGCTGCCATTGCGCGCCCACACCCGCCTGCCCGAACCGGTGCTGCAGCGGCTGGTCGCATTGAAGCTGCACGCGGTGGGCCTGCTGGCCGCTGCCGACGCCTGGCCGCGCGAGCTGTCCGGCGGCATGGCGCGGCGCGTGGCGCTGGCGCGGGCGCTGGCCCTGGACCCGCCGCTGATGATCTACGACGAACCCCTGACCGGGCTGGACCCGATCGCCTCCGGCGTGATCATGAGCCTGATCCAGCGCCTCAACCACACCCTGGGCCTGACCAGCATCATCGTCAGCCACCACGTCCACGAGACCCTGCCGATCTGCGACCAGGCCGTGGCCATCGCCAACGGCGGCGTGGTCTTTGCCGGCACCCCGCAGGCGTTGCAGGCCAGCACCGATCCGCTGCTGCAGCAGTTCCTGCACGGCCGTCCCGACGGCCCGATCCCGTTCGATGCGCCGCAGCGCGCGCGGAGCGCCGCCTGATGGCCATCGTTGCCCCGATCCGTTCCCTGGGCCGCGCCGGGCTGTTCTTCCTGACCGTGCTGCGCGGCTCGCTGCCGACCCGCGACCTGCTGGCCGAGCTGATCCGCGAGATCTACAAGGTCGGCGCGCGTTCGCTGCCGATCATCGCGGTGGGCGGCGCCTTCGTCGGCCTGGTGCTGACCCTGCAGGGCTACCGCACGCTGCAGACCTATGGCGCCTCCGATGCGCTGTCCACGCTGCTCGGCCTGTCGCTGTACCGCGAGCTGGCGCCGGTGCTGACCGCGCTGCTGTTCATCGGCCGCGCCGGCAGTTCCATCGCCGCCGAGCTCGGCCTGATGCGTGCGACCGACCAGATCAAGGCGCTGGAGCTGATGGCGATCGATCCGGTGGCCAAGGCGGTGGCGCCGCGCTTCTGGGCGGCGGTGCTGACCGTGCCGCTGCTGACCGGCATCTTCTGCTCGCTGGCGATCAGCGCCAGCTATTTCGAGGCGGTGGCGGCGCTCGGCCTGGACCGCGGCACGTTCTGGTCGGCGCTGTCGAGCAGCGTGGATTTCTGGGACGACTTCGGCGTGGCGATGCTGAAGTCGGCGGTGTTCGGTGGCACGGCGGCGCTGGTGGCGGCCTATGTCGGCTTCCATGCCGAGCCGACCATCGAGGGCACTTCGGTGGCCACCACCCGCGCCGTGGTCAACGCCTCGCTGCTGGTGCTGATGTTCAACTTCGTCATGTCGGCGCTGCTGTTCCGCTGAGCGGCGCCAACGCGGTGCCGGCCGGCGACGGCAGGCTCCGCGGCAACATCCCGGTCGCGGCACTGGCGCCGCGGCCACGCTGAATCAACAAGGTAGACACGTTATGGCTCTCCGTGGTCCCCGTCTCGAGTTCGCCGTCGGCGCCTTCCTGCTGCTGGGCCTGGCCTCGCTGCTGGTGCTGGCGCTGGCTTCCACCAACCGCCAGTGGGGCTTCGGCGGCCACCGCTACGACCTGGTCGCGCGCTTCTCGCAGATCGGCCAGCTGCGTGCGCAGGCGCCGGTGAAGATCGGCGGCGTCATCATCGGCCAGGTCGCCAAGATCGACCTGGACCCGACCAAGTTCGACTCGGTGGTGACCCTGTCCATCGACGACAAGTACAAGGACCTGCCGGCCGACACCTCGGCGGCGATCCTGACCAGCGGCCTGCTGGGCGAGAGCTACGTCGGCCTGCAGCCCGGCGGCGACCCCGACACGCTCAAGCCCGGCCAGGAAATCGCCTTCACCCAGCCGGCGGTGGACCTGATCCAGCTGGTCGGCAAGTACATGTTCGGCGGCGGCGGCGCCGGCGGCGACAAGAACGCAACACCCGCTGCCGCACCCTCGGCCGACCCCACCACGCCCGCAACGGAACCCAAGCCATGACGATCAAACTGCTTTCCGCCGCTCTCGCCGCCGCGCTGGCCGTGGCCGCGCCCTCCGCCGCCCTGGCCCAGGCCGCCGCGCCGGCCGCCGCCGCCACCCAGGCCGGTTCGGCCAGCAAAGTGGTGCTGGAGAACAGCACGCGCATCCTGACCACGCTTGAGCAGCGCCGCAGCGAGTTCAAGAGCAACCCGACCGCGCTGCGCCAGTTCATCGACAGCGAGATGAACAAGTCCTTCGACCGCGACTACGCCGCCCGCCTGGTGCTGGGCGTGCACGGCCGCGGCGCCTCCGACGCCGACGTCAAGCTGTTCGGCGACGCGATGGCCGACAATCTGATGCAACGCTACGGCACCTCGCTGCTGACCTTCGAAGGCAAGCCGCAGGTGCGGGTGAAGTCGGAAACCCCGCTGCCCGGCGGCCGCGGCGTCAAGGTCTCCACCGAGCTGCTGCGCAGCGGCGGCGACCCGGTGCCGGTGGACTACCTGCTGCGCAACACTGGCGCGGGCTGGAAGATCTTCGACGTGATGGTGGAGGGCGTGTCCTACGTGCAGACCTTCCGCAACCAGTTCGACACCCCGCTGCGCAACAAGTCGATCCCCGAGGTTGCGGCCGAGCTGCGCAACGGCACGCTGCAGGCGGCACCGGCGGGCAACAGTGGCAAGTGATGCGCCGCAGTTGCGCCGCGACGGCGACACGCTCACGCTGAGCGGCGTGCTCGACCGTGCGGCGGCCACCGCGCTGTGGCCGGCAGCGCTGCGCGCGCTGCCGGGCGCACGCGCGCTGGACCTGCAGGCCGTCTCGCGGGTGGACAGCGCCGGCCTGGCGCTGCTCGCCGAACTTGCCGCGCGCCTGCGTGCCCAGGGCCAGGCCGAGGTCGCCATTCACGGCGCCCCGGCCGGCCTGACCGACCTGAGCGCCGCCTACCGGCTGGCCTCGACCCTGGACTTCCACTCTCCCCCTGCGGCGAGCTGACACATGAACGTGCTGCGTATCCTTACCTCCCTGACCCTGGCCGCCGCCCTGGGCGCCTGCGCTGGCGCGCCCAAGCGCACACCGCCACCGCCGCCGGTGGCACAGACCGCGCCGGCCGCCGGCGACAGCGCCGCGGCTCCCGATACGCACGCCACACAGGCGACCGCGGACAGCGCCACCGGCATGGACACCGGCGCCGCGCCGGCACCGGCAAGCGCGCCTGCGGCGATGCCGCCGGCGAGTGCTGCCCCGGGCACCGTGTCGGCCAACGGCACGCCGACTTCGGCCGAGGACGACTACGCCGCGCTGTACGGCGGCGACCCGTACAACCCGGTCGCCGATCCGACCCTGCCGGAGGGCGTGCCTGCACCGCAGAGCTACGATCCGTGGGAGAAGTTCAACCGCAAGGTGCACGCCTTCAACAACGTGGTCGACCGTGGCGTGGCGCGGCCGCTGGCACGCGCCTACGTCAACGTGGTGCCGCGGCCGGTGCGGTTGGGCGTGACCAACTTCTTCGACAACCTCAGCTCGCCGCTGACCATGGTCAACCAGCTGCTGCAGGGCCGTCCGCTGCAGGCGGGGCAGACCCTGAGCCGGTTCCTGATCAACAGCACGCTGGGCATCGGCGGCATCTTCGACCCGGCCACCGACGCCAACCTGCCGCGGCGCAGCGAGGACTTCGGCCAGACCCTGGGTGTGTGGGGCTGGCGCCGCTCGCGCTACCTGGAACTGCCGTTGTTCGGCCCGCGCACGGTGCGCGATGCGTTCGGCCTGGTCGGCGACGCGCCGCTGTCGCCACTGCAGCAGATCGAGGAAGACCGGGTGCGCATCGGTCTGCAGGGCCTGCAGTTGGTCGACACGCGCGCGCAGTTGCTGTCGCTGGACAGTCTGCGCGACCAGGCGCCGGACGAGTACCAGTTGACCCGCGATGCGTGGCTGCAGCGCCGTAATTATCAGATCGAGAGCGACATGCGCGGGCACAAGCGTCAGGACGACGATCTGCCGGCCTATCTGCGCGAGGAAGAGACCAATCCGACGGTGCCGGTGGATGCGATGCCGGTCCCGGAGTGGCGTGGCGGTCGCTGAGTCGCCTGCACGTAGGCAGCACAGAAAACCCCGGCTTCGGCCGGGTTTTTTGTGCCTGAACTTTTTTGCCATCGCGCACAGTAGTAGCAGCGCAGAGTGGAATGGCTGTTGGGTTGCAGCGGGTGATGCCGTATCCGCAGCGGACGTCGACGTGCCGTCGCTTCGCTCTTGCTCTGGCTGTTGCTATTGCTTTGGCTGTTGATTTACCGGGGTCCCCTCGGCGCGGCAGCCACGGCGGGGAAAAACCCGAAGGGCGGCGCACAGGGACGTGCGCCGTTCGCGGCAGGGGCAGGATGCCCCTTCCGCGAATCCCCGTCGTGGCTGCGAACCTGGAGCGCGAAGCGCGGAAGGCGCGCTGCGG
>NZ_NMPP01000088.1:0-44609 GCF_009192885.1 Xanthomonas sp. LMG 12462
CCGCGGCGCTGGCGCTGCTGCTGGTGTTCGCCGCACCCTTGCTGCCGCCGCCGTGGCGGCTGGGCTATGTGCTGGCGGTGAGTTTGCTGTTCCGGCTGGCCTACGCCGCCTGCGACGTGGCCCAGAACACCTTGCTGAGCCTGGCACAGTGGCCCTGGCGCGGCCACGACGGCGCCAGCGCGCTGCGCCTGGCCGGCAGCGGCGCGGCGGCGCTGCTGATCAGCAGCGTGGTCGGTGCGGTGCTGGCGCGCGGGACCGATGGCGGCAGCCTGGCGCTGCAGGCCAGCGCGGTGCTGGCGGCGGTGGCGATGCTGTGCGCCTGGCAGTTGCAGCGGGTGCTGCGCCATCACGCCACTGCGCACCCGGCCCCGGCCGACGCCACGGCCGTGATCGCGATCGACCGAGCGCCCTCGTGGCGCGCGATTCCCTGGCAGCCGCTGGCACTGATCGCAGCGGTCTCGCTGACCCTGCCAGCGTTCACCAAGCTCGCCCCGTACGTGGCTGCCTACGGTCTGCTCTCGCCCGGCTGGGGCAGCGCGGTCCTGATCGCCTACGCGCTCGGCACGGTGCTGGTGCAGCCGCTGGCCGCGCGCTGGGGTCGACAGCGCACGCCGACACAACGGCTGGCCTGGCTCGGCAGCGCCCTGTTGCTGTGCGCGCCGCTGTTCGCCCTGGCGTTGCCGGCGCAGCCACTGCTGAGCCTGGCCGCGGCGGCCTGCATCGGCGCCATCGGCGGCAGCGGCGGGCAACTGGTATGGGCCTGGCACGCGCAGTGCACCGCCACCCGGGCGGTCGCCGAGCATGCGCTGTGCTTCGCCGCGCTGACCGCCGCCGCACAGGTCGCGCTGGCCGCCGGGGTGGTGCTGATCGGCGTGCTGCTGGATGCGCTGGACTACCGCGACGGGCACTGCCTGCTGCTGTGCTGGGCGATGGCGGCCGGCCCTCTGCTGTGCGGGGCGCTGTGCCTGCTGCTGGCGCTGTTGACGGGACGCCGGCGATCGCATCCGATCGGTGCCGGCCTGGCGGCCAACGCGAGCAGCGGCTGAGACAGCGGCGCACGGTCGACGCCACCGCGATGCAACGCGGGCTAGCGTCTGGTCAGCAACACCTGCACTGCGGCGCGACGCACTGCGCCCGCCGCTGCATGTCTCAGGCGAAAAACGCCCGCTGCAGCGGCATCAACGCCGCGCCCAGGGTCACCGCGTCGCCGACGGTGCGGGCGATGCACAGTTGCGGCAGCGGCGGCGCCAGACCGTGGCGGTTGGGCGCGCGCGGGATGCGGATGCGCTCGATCAGGCGTGCGCCGATCGCGGCCGGCAGGCGCCCGCCGATCACGATCGCCTGCGGATCCAGCGCATAGGCCAGATACGCGCACAACTGCGAGAACGGTGCCTCGGCCATGTCCAGCCAGGCGTCCACGCCCGGGGTGTGCGCGTCGATCGCGCCGAGCATCTGCTCGACTCCGGCGTAGTCCTGGCCGGCGGCCCGCACCAGCGACAGCAGCGCATCCAGGTTCGGATAGGCCATGCCGCCGACGGTCCAGATGCCGCCGAACTCGCCGGCATTGCCGCGGTGGCCGCGGAACAGCCGGCCATCGGCGATGATGCCGCCGCCGAAGCCGTTGGTCAGGTGCAGGTAGACGAAGTCGCGGCAGTCGCGGCCGACCCCGTACAGACTCTCGGCCACCGCCGCCGCCGCGCCATCGTTCTCGATGGTGACCACGCAGCCCAGGGCTTCTTCCAGGATCGGCACCAGGTCCACCTGGGTCCAGTCCTCCAGCGCCGGCGGCCCGGCCATCTGCCGGCCCTGCCCGGTGAAGAACGCCGAAATCGCCATGCCCATGCCGACCACCCGCGCCGGGTCCACGCCGGTCTCGGCCAGCAGCTCCGCACGGAATCGCTGCAACTGCGCCAGCACTGGCGCGCGGCGCATGTCGGCCAGGCCGATGCGGCGCTGGCCGCGCATGGTGCCGGCGAAATCCACCAGCGCCAGCGCCACCACGTCGCCCATCAGGCCGATGCCGAAGGCGTAGGCGTAATCCGGCGCCAGCCGCACATCGACGCTGGGATTGCCGCGACCCTCGGCGGCACGGGCGCTGAGCTGGACCATGCGGTCATGTACGAAGCCCTGCAGCAGGCGCGCCACGGTGGGCTGCGACAGATCCAGGTCGCGGCTCAGCGCCGCCTGGGTCTGCACCCCGGTCTTGAACACACGATCGAGCAATTGGCGGCCGCCGGCACTGACGCGCGGCGGGAAATCGGGATGCGGCATAGGCGGACGCAAAGCGTGATGGATGCACGAACCGCAACAACCTAGCACGTGGACATCCAAGTTTCATACATTGCAAATAGTATTAACAACACATTCTTTTACTTGGGGGTCTTCATGCGTACCGTTCATCCGCACCCGAGCCTGCTGGCACTGGCGCTCGCGTCCATCCTCGGCAGCGCCGCGACCGTCCATGCCGAGGACGCGCCAGCGCCCCCGGCCGACGCCACCACCACGCTGGACCAGATCGTGGTCACCGGCACGCCGCAGGGCCAGTCGCAGAAGGACGCCCCCTTCGCGATCAGCGTGGTGTCCAAGGAACGCCTGGAGCGGAGCACCCCGAGCAGCAGCGTGGACATGCTGCGGGCGGTCCCCGGTTTCTCCGCCGAACCCTCCGGCGGCCAGGGCGGCGGCCAGAATCTCTACGTGCGCGGCCTGCCGGCCGGCGGCTGGTACTACGTGCAGTACCAGGAAGACGGCCTGACCCTGTTCGACGAGCCGCAGGAAAGCTTCTTCAACGTCGACACCCTGTTCGCGCTGGACATGATGACCGAGCGCCTGGAGGTGGTGCGCGGCGGCACCTCGCCGCTGTTCGCGACCAATGCGCCGGGCGGCACGGTCAATGCCATCACCCGCCACGGCACCGCCACCCCCGAGGGCGCGGTGCGCATGAGCGTCGGCAGCGACGGCTTGCGCCGCGAGGACGCCTACAGCGCCGGCCCGCTCAGCGAGAACGTGCTGTACAGCATCGGCGGCTACCACCGCAGCGACGACGGCCTGCGCCGCACCGGCTACACCGCCGACCAGGGCGGCCAGTTGCGCGGCAACCTGACCTTCCTGATGGGCGATGCGGTGCTCGACGTCGACGCCAAGTATTTGAACGACCGCACCGCCTTCTACAACCCGATCCCGCTGGCCGACCCGCGCAACCCGTCGCAATCGCTGTCGGCGCTGATCGACCCGCTGGACGGCACCCTGCTGTCCAACGACCTGCGCCACACCACGGCCCTGACCTTCGACGGCACTACACCGCTGGCGCGCAACCTCGACCTGGCCGACGGTATCCACAGCAAGGTCAAGCAACTCGGCACGCACCTGGAGTGGGATCTGGGCGACGGCCTGACCCTCAACAACCGCATGCGCTTCGTCGATGCGGAGGTGGACTACACCGCGCTGTTCTCCGGCGCCGCACCCTACGACGCCGGCACCTACCTCAAAACGCAACTCGGCCGTGCGCGCAGCGGCTTCAGCACGCGGGTGGCGCGGGTCGGCTACGTCGCCAGCCGCAACGGCACCGCCTACGATCCGGCCGCGGCCGACGGCCTGGTGCTGGAGAGCGGCCTGTGGAATGCGCGCACCCATCTGCGCACGCTGTCCGACGACCTGCGCCTGAGCAAGGCGTTCGACGACACCGTACTGGGCCAGCACACGCTCACCGCCGGCCTCAACGTGCAGCACTTCGAGTACCGCCAGGACCGCCTGCAGAACACCGTGCTGACCACGCTGCAGAACAACGCGCAGCGCCTGGACGTGCTGGCCTACGACGCCGCCGGCAACGTGGTCGGTTCGGTCACCCAGAATGGCTTCGTGCGCTACGGCAACGGCGTCACCCGCGGTTTCGCCAACGGCACCTACCTGTCGCCGTACCTGTGGGATTCGGTGCGCTTCGGCCGCCTCGGCCTGGATGCCGGCGTGCGCTACACCCGCTACAACGCCAGCGGCGGCGTCTACGCCACCACCACGCGCAATCTCGGCGATCCGACCACGCTGGCCGACGACAACGTCGGCGGGCTCAGCGGTGCGTTCAGTCCGCGCACCGATCATCGCCATGCCACGCAGTGGACGCTTGGTGCCGAGTTCGCGCTGACCCCGCAGTTGCAGACCTTCGCCCGCTACACCCAGTCGCAGCGCCTGCCGCGGCTGCAGAACGTCTACCAGACACAGAACGCCGACGTCACCGACATCGACCAGGCCGAGGCCGGCCTGCGCGGCAGCTTCGGCGACAGCTTCTCGTTCTCCACAGTCGGCTTCTGGAGCCGCTTCAACGATCTGTCGATCAGCGCCATCGTGCTCGACGGCAGCGGTGCGGTGCAGAGCCTGGCGCTGGTCGGCAAGACCCGCACGCTTGGCCTGGAATCGGAGTTCACCTGGCGGCCGTCGCCGCTGTTCGGCATCACCGGTTCGGCCACGCTGCAGGATCCGCAGACGCGCGGTCTGAGCAATGCGACCACCGGCCTCAGCTACGGCGACCTGGACGGCAAGCAGATCTCGCGCATTCCCAAGTTCATGGCCTCGCTCAGCCCGACCCTGTACCTCGACATCGATGGCCGACCGGTCGAACTGTCGGCCACCGCCTATCGCATGGGCCAGCGCTATGTGGACTACACCAACGCCACCGCCCTGCCCGCCTACACCACCTACGACCTTGGCCTGTTCGCGCGGTTGAGCGAGCACCTGGAGCTGCAGTTGCACGCCGCCAACGTCAGCAACGCGCTCGGCCTGACCGAGGGCAATGCGCGCGTGGACACGCTGTCCGGCCAGGGCACCGCCGACGCGATCTACGCGCGGCCGATCTTCGGCCGCAACTACAACGCCTCGCTGACCTGGAGATGGTGAGCATGCGCTTCCGGAGACTGCTGATGAGCGCCGCGATGTCGATGCCGGTCGTGGCCATGGCGGCAACGCCGAGCCTGCCCGACCGGCTGCGCGACCCGCACGGACCGGCGCTGGTGGTGTCGCACCGCGCCTGCTGGACGTTCGCCTCGGAGAACACGCTGGACGGCATCGCCGCGTGCATCGCGCGCGGCGTGGACATGGTCGAGATCGACGTGCGCACCACCCGCGACGGCGCGCTGGTGCTGATGCACGACGACACCGTGGACCGCACCACCGACGGACACGGCGCGGTGGCCGATCTGGACGCGGCGCAGATCGCCGCCTTGCGCGTGCGCAGCCAGGGTGGCGGCCGCGACAGCACGCTTACCGCGCGGCATCCGCCGACGCTGGCGCAGGCGCTGGCCTTGGCGCGCGGCAAGGTGCTGGTGAACCTGGACGTCAAGGCCGCGGCGCTGGACCAGGTGATCGACGTGGTGGAGGCCGCCGGCGCGCAGCGCGACGTGCTGCTCAACGTGCCGCTGGACGCGCCCGCTGCGGTGCTGCAGCGCGCGCGCAAGGCCGACATCGCGGTGCAGGCGCTGTACCTGCAACGCGAATCGACGCTGCCGCCCGAGCAGGCCCTGCGCCGCGCCGCCAGCTTGCAGCCGGCGGTGGTGCAGCTGATGTTCGACGACCCGGTGGTGCTGGACATTGCGCAACGCGAACTGGCGCCGCACGCGCGTCTGTTCGTCAACACCATGACCAACGACATCGCCAGCGGCAAACCGATGCGGCTGTCGGCGCACTTCACCGACCAGCGCGCGCTGCGCGATCCGGCCGCGGTCTGGGGCGGGCTGTGCAAGCACGGCGTCAGCATGATCCAAACCGACGAGCCGTTGGCATTGCAACGCTACCTGCACGGCACGGACACGCCCCGGTAGCGGGCCTCGGTCCAAATCCCGGCGACACCGCGCGGTGGCCCACGCGCGGTGTCGCCAGGAGTCCAGTTTCAGACGGGTGGCATGCAACGCCAGGACGATGCCCGTCGCTTCGAGCATTGCGCTGCAGACAACCGCGCCCATGGGCGCGGCGGTTGCCGCGCGCTGCGCTGCTTCACTTCATTCCATCAACTCCGAACGGAAGAGAGCACATGAAACTGCCCAAGAAACCCGCCAAGGTTCTCGCCCTGGCGCTGGCCTGCGCGTCGCTGGCCACGCTGTCCGGCATGGCGTCGGCCGCCAGCAACTGGAACCCGCAACATATCCTCAACGTGATGAAGAATCCCTACCAGGGGAATCACGCCGACGTCGTGGTGATCTCGCATCGCGGGCTGGTCGGCAACGGCTGCGCGGAAAACTCCACCTGCTCGATCCTCAGCACTTACAACAACAACATCGAAGCGATCGAACTCGATGTCAAGCAAGCCTCCGACGGCATCCTTTGGCTGTTCCACGACCAGAACGCCGGTCGCGTGGTGTATCACGAGCCCGGCTTCTATATCTTCCAGCCGGCAACCAATCCGAAGGGCTGGAATCCGGACATCAGCACCCTGACCAGTCATGATCTGGTCAACTCGTTCCTGCGCGACAAGAACTTCGCCAAGACCAACGACAATCCGACCTCGCTGGCCAAGGCGCTGAACACCGTGGTGACCTACGCCAACCACATGGTGGTGGTGCTTGATCTGAAGAACCTGGATGCAGTCTCGCGCGCGGCCGACCAGGTCCATGCGTTCCGCATGGAGAACCAGGTGGTGCTGAAATTCAGCGCCTCGCTGCTGCCGAAGACGCCCAGCGAGATCACCCGCTTCACCAAGGGTGTACCATTCGCGCCGACCATCTACGCCGGCGACATGGACAGGCTGGCCGATGGCGGCTACGTCGGCGAGTGCGGCTCGGGGCGCGGCGACACGCCGGCGTGCCGGGTCAACGCCTGGATCAACGAGGCGCGTCGCCAAAGCGGCTTCGCCTGGCTGGAAATCGGCAACAAGCAGCCCCGCCGCGGCGACCCGACCGCCGAACTGCTGGCCGAGAACCAGGCGCAGAAACGCGCGATCGGCGCGTTCTCGCCGGTCCCCGAGTACCGCCTCAGCAGCCATGACGGCCAGCACTACGTGCGCAGCAACGGCACCTGCTGTGCCTCGCTCGACGATTACCTGACCCGTACCAAGTACTTCGGCAACGAGACCGCCGACGACCGTCCGGATTTCCGCGCGCAGGTCACTGCCGGCTTCACCAGCATCATCACCGACGATCCGCTCGGGGTGATTCGCGCCAACGTGCCGCGCAACACCGCGCGCTACAACTGACCACTGGATGGTCGCCCGGGGAGTGCGCTCCCCGGTCCTGCACGGCGCCCATGCGCCGTGCAGTCCGTCGCCCGCCTTCAGGAGTTCCCATGCGTTCCGCCCCACGTCCCCGCCATCTGCTTCTCGCGCTGCTGGTCGCCGGCGCCTGCGTGCCGCTGCTGCAACGCGCGGCCACCGCCCACGGCGCGCAAACCGCAGCGCCGGCTTCCCTCGCAACACACCCGCCTGCCGGCCCGGCCAGTGCGCAGACGCCGCCGTCCACTGGCGCCGATTCGATGAACGGTAGCGCCGTGCCCGGCCCACCTGCGAGTGCGGTGCTGGCCGCGGCGCAGGCGCTGCCTACCGACTTCCAGGCCGATGTGCTGCTGCGCTTGGCTGCATCCGCCGATCTTCCAGCCGACGGCAACCGGGCCGCTGCCGCGCAACGGCTGACCCAACAGGCCGTGGCACTGGCCGAGCGCGCGCAACGGCGCATGCCCGGCCTGGCCCGCGTCGGCAGCATCGACGAAGAGCACGACGACGAACTGCGCTCACCGCGCACCGCTGGTCTGGATCGGCTGACGCTGCAGACACGCGCCGCACAACACGCCACGCCAGCGCAGGTTCAGGCGTTGTTCGCCGCGCTGCCGACGCCGCACGCCGGCAGTTGCGATGCGGACTATCTCGACGATCCCAGCCCGACCTATGCGTTGGCCAGCGCACTGCAGCCGGCACCACCGGCAGCGCGCGCCAGCGCAATCGCCGCACGCCTGGACGCGGCGCAACACGAAACCGACACCGCCCCGGCGCTGAAGATGGCGCTCGCCGCGGCGCCGCTGGACACTGCGGGACAGGCACAGCTCGGCGACAGCCTGGTGCGCATGTTCGAACGCATCCGCGGCGACGACGCCGGTTTCACCGCCACCGAACTCAGCGTGGCCGGCGACATGCCGCTGGTGCTGCAACAAGTGTCCGACAGCGCCCTGCGCGAGCGCCTGCACGCCGCCTACCGCGGCTACGTCGCCGCGCATCTTGCGCAGACGCGCTGCCCTTCCAGCGTGCTCGGCAACCACTGGCTGCTGGAACAGCGCTTCGTCGCCAAGCTGCCGGCCGAGCGCATCGTGCCGGCACCGCCGCTCCCCGCGCAGTCGATCGACGCCGATGCGATCTCGCTGATCCGCCAGGCCGGCTACAACATCCGCACGCAGTTGCTGGATGCGGCTGCTGGTGCAGGCGATGCGGCGACGGAAAAAGCATCGATCGAGTTCCTCGACCAACTCGACCACGGCGTGCTGCAGCAGACCGCCGCCAGCGACGATAGCGGCCGCGTGCAGCGCGCGCGCCTGCGCGAACTGCTGCGCTATCTCGAGTACGCGCCGGCGGGCGCGGCGCGCGACCGCGGCATGCACCTGCTCGCCACGCTGCTGAGCGGCCCGTATTACGCACGCGATCACGACACCTGGTTCGGCGATCTGCGCGTGCTCGCCGATCAGGCGCAGCGTTGGCCGGATCGCGATCAACGCCTGGCGCAACTGAGCGGACACGCCGATCCGGTGGTGAAGGTGTACGCCATGCTGATGCAGCGCAAGCAGTTTCCCTGAGCCTCATGCACCGCAGTGCAGCGTTGCACAATGCCGTCGCGCGGCCAGGCGCGACGGCATCTCGACACAGCGAGATGTGAGCCCTGTCAACACTCGGGATTCAGTTGCGATTCGGGAACCGGCCCCTATCGTTCGCGCCTCTTCTCGATCCGCCCATCTTGGCGGATCCGCCGGACTTCAGATTGCCGGCACCCGGGCGGCCCGTGACAGGCCGCCTCCCCATGACGCCAAGCCGCATCGCTTGCCGCGCCATCCCGGCGCAGCGCCTCGACGACGGCCCATACGGAGCAAGGAGTACGATGAAACTGGCCTGGATTCTCTGGCTCTCGCAATTGTTGCCGCAACCCGCTGCCGATTCGCTTTGCCTCAGCACCACCGTGTACCTGGAAGCGCGCGACCAGACGCTGCGCGGACAACAAGCCGTCGCCGAAGTGGCGCTGCGTCGCCTGGACAGCGGCCTGTGGGGCGATTCGATGTGCCAGGTGGTCACCGCACGCAAGCAGTTCGCGCCAGGCCTGGTGAAGCCGGGCACCGAATTGAAGAACGACGACGCCTGGGCCGATGCGGTCAAGGTTGCCTTCGCCGCCGAGCGCAACTGGGCGCTGCCGCAGGGCCAGCGCAAGGAGATCGTGCCGGGCGCCAGCCACTTCGCCGCGCATGCCATCGCCAGCCCGAGTTGGCGCAATGCCTATCAGGTCGCGACCATCGGCGACCACACGTTCTATCGCGTGCAGAAGCTGCGCCCGCGCAACGCGTCCTGATCGTTCGCCACACAGGCATGCCCTGACGCAGCCGCGCGCGCCACATGGCGCGCCTTCATCGCCAAGCGCCCCGCACAGCAGGTACGCTCTGCCGTCCTGACCGATGCGGAGCCGCCTGCCATGAAACTGTATTCCAAGCCCGGCGCCTGTTCGCTGGCCGATCACATCGCGCTGCGCTGGGCCGGATTGCCGTTCGAACTGAAGCTGCTGGATGCCGCGGCGATGAAGGCGCCGGCGTATCTGGCGATCAATCCGGCCGGCGCGGTGCCTGCGCTGCAGATGGACGACTGGGTGCTCACCCAGAACTCGGCGATCCTCAACTACATCGCCGATCTCGCGCCCGACGCGCATCTGGCCGGCGACGGCAGCCCGCGCAGCCGTGCTGAAGTGCAGCGCTGGCTGGCCTTCCTCAACGCCGATCTGCACCCGGCGTTTCATCCGCTGTTCGGCAGCACCCGCTATCTCGACGATGCCGCGGTGATCGCCCGCACCCAGGAACATGCACGCGAACGCGTGCGCACGCTGTACGCGCGCGTGGAAGCTGCGCTGGAACAGCAGACCTGGCTGGGCGGCGCGCGCCGTTCCATCGCCGATGCCTACCTGTTCGTCACCCTGCGCTGGGCGCGCGTGCAGCAGATCGCGCTCGGCCCCAATCTGCAACTGCATTTCGAACGCATGTCCGCCGATCCGCAGGTGCAGGCGGCGCTGCAGGCCGAAGGGCTGAGCTGATCGGCGATGCGAACGCCGGCGCGGCTGCGCCGGCGTCGCCAGTCGCACGTCAACCGCGCAAGGCGCGACGGATTTCCTCCAGCGCGCCGGGATCGTCCAGCGTCGACAGATCGCCCGGATCGCGCTGTTCGGCCAGCGCCTGCAGCGAGCGCCGCAACAATTTGCCCGACCGCGTCTTCGGCAAGGCCTGCACCAGATACACCTGCGCCGGCCGCGCCACCGCGCCAAGACGCTCCACCACGCACTGGCGCAGTTCCTCGATCACTACCGCCGCATCCGGCGCGACCTGCTTCAGCGTCGCGAACACCACCGGCACCTGCCCCTTCAATTCGTCGTGCATGCCGATCACCGCGACCTCGGCCACGTCGGCGTGGCCGGCGATGGCTTCCTCGATCTCGCGCGTGCCAAGCCGATGACCGGCCACGTTGATCACGTCGTCGGTGCGGCCGAGGATGAAGGTATAGCCGTCCTCGTCGCGGATCGCCCAGTCCAGCGAGCTGTACAGCAGCGTATCGAAATGGCTGAAGTAGCTGCGCAGGAAACGCGCGTCGTCGTTCCACACCGTGGTCATGCAGCCCGGCGGCAACGGCGGCTCGATCACCAGCACGCCCTTGCGCCCGGCCGGCACCTCGACGCCGTGCTCGTCGACGATGCGCGTGCGGTACCCAAGATTGGGAAAGCCGGGCGATCCCGGTTTCACCGGCCGCAACTCGACGCCCGGCAACAGGGTCAGCACCGGCCAGCCGGTTTCGGTCTGCCAGTAGTTGTCGATCACCGGCTTGCCCAGCGCCTCGCCGATCCACAACGCAGTCGGCTCGTCCAGCGGCTCGCCGGCCAGGAACAGATAGCGCAGCGCACTCAGGTCGCGCTCGCGCAGGTAGCGCGCCGGATGTTTCTTCAGCACGCGGATCGCGGTCGGCGAGGAAAACATGGTGCGCACCCGGTACTTCTCGCACAGCGCCCACCACACGCCGGGATCCGGCTGCACCGGCAGGCCTTCGTACAGCAGCGAGGTCGCGCCGACGATCAGCGGACCGTACACGTTGTACGAATGCCCCACCGCCCAGCCCACGTCGGAGGTGGAGAACATGGTCTGCCCCGGGCCGCAGTCGAACACCGTGCGCATCGACAACGCCAGCGCCACCGCATGCCCGCCGACATCGCGCTGCACGCCCTTGGGCTTGCCGGTGGTGCCGGAGGTGTACAGCAGGTAGCTGGGCTCGTTGGATTCCAGCCACACCACCGGCACCTGCGCATCGCCGACGTCGGCACGCAGCTCGGCATAGTCGACGTCGCGCCCTGGCACGCGCGGCAGCGCCGGGTCCAGCCCGCGCGAGACGATCAGCACCGTCGGCGGCGGCGCGCTGGCTTCGGCGCAGGCGGCATCGACCAGCGGCTTGTAGGGAATACGCTTGCCGCCGCGGCTGCCGGCATCGGCGGCGATCAGCAGCTTGGGCCGCGCATCGTCGATGCGCAGCGCCAGGTTATGCGCGGCGAAGCCGCCGAACACCACCGAATGCACCGCGCCGATGCGCGCGCAGGCCAGCATCGCGTACACCGCCTCGGCCATGTTCGGCATGTAGATGACCACGCGATCGCCCCGCTGCACGTCCAGCCGCTGCAGCACCGCGGCGAAGGCGTTGACCTCGCGGTACAGCTGCGCATACGTGATCTCCTGGGTCTGCCCGGTTTCGCTGGACACCGCGACCAGCGCCAGTTGCGTGGCGCGTTCGGGCAGATGCCGGTCCACCGCGTTGTGGCACAGATTGGTCAGCCCGCCGACGAACCAGCGCCGGAACGGCGGCGTGTCGTACTCCAGGATCGCCTGCGGCGGCCGCTCCCAGTGGATCGCCCTGGCCTGCTCGGCCCAGAACTCTTCGGGCCGCTCGATCGAACGCCGGTACAGCGTCGCGTAGTCCATGCCGCCCCTCCCAAGGCCGGTGCACCGGCTCCGAGCATAGTCCTTCGGCGGGGAGGGCGTCGTTCCGACCTTGGTCGAAGGGAGCGATGGATAAGCATCTGGCTCAAGCCGCATGGAAAAGTCACTTCGGCTTGGATGAACTGCCTACCACTACTTAGTCGTGACCTTATGTCTCTTAGGCTCTACTCGAACCATCTTGCCCTCACGCATAAGCAGTCCAAGTACACTCCAACTCAAATAATCTTTTGAGCCGCCAAGATAGTCACTCTGCAGGCCAAGTGCCTTTGCGACATCCGAATTAAGGACACCTTCCGGATTAGCTCGAGCCAACTCAAGAATAGATGACTTTAAAAATTCCAGACCAATTTGAGCCTTTTCTACGACTCCAGAAGGAATTATCAAGTCATCCTTGACCTTCTTCCTCACACCCTCCGGTATGACTGAGTTTGTCAACATCCCCCCAGCCAATTCGCTCCCAAAAGCGGATATCAACTCCGCTTCGAGCTTCAAAGCTTGATATTCCGTCAGGTCATCCGCGAGAACCGCAGTGATTACATCATAACCATCAGCTTTAATTTCCTCAATTCTCTCACCCTTACGAGTCTTGTCGACCCTCAATGTGTGCTCCCACGCCCGAATCCCTGTACCCTTACCGATATAGAAAGGAATAGCAGGTGTCCTGCGTGGATCCTTGAGTGCATAGATGTAGTAAGGATTCATGCAGAGGCCAGCATCTAAATTAGGTTGCGCCGCGAAGGAGCATTGGCCCTGAAGGATTTGCAATAATCATCATCCGCCCAAAATAAACCTAAACTCATCCTCAAGCTTAGCTTTAGCGAGAGGAACCTCTTTTTCCATAAATTCCCAAGCCCTCATCCAGGCATCGTACTTTCTTTCGAGAGCCTTTGAATTCAGCCCCACATCCTTGTGCTGCGTGTACATGCCGAAGCTAGCAATTTGCCGCCGAATACCCTCAACCAATTGATCAATTGAGTCACACAACTCTGATGTTGGCAAGTAGATTCTATTTCTATCAAAGTACTGGAAAAAATCGAACAAACTATTATGAGCCTCAATGTACTGCTCATCTTTCCCTGGCCCACCATTCAACTCAACCGGCGACGCAAAGGTTGATGCCTTTCGGTAGGCTTCTGTCAGCAAAGAATAAAGCTGCTCTACCACTTCTGCCCTCTTCTCATGCAGTCTTTGGAATCGGACAGCGTGCTCCGTAGCTTGAATGCTTAGCTGAGAGCGGAGTCGCTCGGTCTCTACAGCTGCCTGGGCCTGCAGCTGCGCTTTGTGAGACTCAAGCTTTTCGTCGTATTCGTGCTTTATCGCGCTCTTCAAACGTTCTGATATCCATGAACGCAAAAGCCAGAATAGGGCGCCACTCAACGCCAAGCTAAGAGCTCCCGAGAGGACTAGCTGAGCGCCAAAGTCGATCATTTTGCTTACGCCTGCTAATGCTTTTGCGCCGCCGCGGTCGGTGACGCCGACGCCGCACGCGGCGGCGCCTGCTTCACGTAGCGGTCGAACCACTCCAGCATTTCCGCCACCACGTCCTCGTTGGATTCGCGTGCGGTGTACCAGTGCGGTTCGAACGGCAGCAGCACCAGCCGCGCGGTGCCGCCGAGGCCGCGGATGGCCTGGAACATGCGCGGGGCCTGGGTGGTCTCGGTGCCGGGGTTGGCATCGTCCATGCCGTGCACCAGCAGCAGTGGTTCGTTGATCTTGTCGGCGTGGAAGAACGCCGAGGCCTGCGCGTACACCTCCGGTGCGGCCCAGAACGAGCGCCGCTCGTTCTGGAAGCCGAACGGGGTCAGGGTCTTGTTGTAGCTGCCGCTGGTGGCCACGCCGGCGCGGAACAGGTCGGTGTGCGCCAGCAGGTTGGCCGCCATCAGCGCGCCGTGGCTGTGGCCGGTGACGCCGATGCGGTCGCGGTCGACCACACCCAGCGCCACCGCCTTGTCCACCGCCGCCTGCGCGTTCTCCACCAGCTGCTGCAGGTAAGTGTCGTAGGCGGTCTTGGGATCGCCGACGATCGGGAACGCGGCATCGTCGATGATCGCGTAGCCGGCCAGCAGCAACAGCTGGTAGGAATGCAGGCGGGTGAAGTCGCGGTCGTTGGCGCCACTGACCTGGCCGGCCTTGGAGGCATCGGCGTAGTCCAGCGGATAGGCGTAGAGGATCGCCGGCACCCGCGTGCCTTCCTTGTAGCCGGGTGGCGTGTACAGGGTGAAGGACAGTTCCACGCCGTCCTTGCGCTTGTAGGTCACCAGCCGCTTCTTGATCTGCCGCACCACCGGTGTCGGATCGGGGAAGCGAGTCACCGGCGCCAGGGTGGAGGCGACCACCGCCTCGCCAGCTGCCGCAGCCGGCTGCGGCTGGCCCAGCGTGCGCAGGTAGACGTTCGGCGGGTCGCTCGGCGACTGCCGCCAGGTCAGCAGGCGGGTGGTGTCCTCGCCAGCGAACCCGGCGAAGGCCTCATCGACGTCGGCGCCGCTGCGGAACAGACGCTGGGTCTTGCCGCTCGCCAGATCATAGCGGTCCAGGAACGGCCGGTCGCCGGCCGGGGTGGCGCCCTGCCCGCTCAGGAACAGTGCGCCGTTGTCCTCGCGCAGCACGTATTCGCCGTTGGCCAGGCGACGCAGCTCGGGCGTGCCGGGATCGGCGTAGAGGTCGTCGGTGGACAGGTCGAACAGCACCCGCCCGGCGCTGCCGGGGCGGTCCGCGTCCAGCAGCGTGGTGCGGCGCCAGTGGCGGTTCTCGTCGTACTCGTCCAGCAGCGCCTGCCCGCCCTGCGCGAACCAGCTCAGGCCGGCGTAGCGCTGGGTCACCTTGGCCAGTTCGCGCGGCTTGCCGGTGAACGGTGCCGACAGGGTCAGCAGCTTGTCGCGCGCCGGCACATTGGTCTTCCAGTCGCCGCCGTCCAGCGCCTCGGCCCAGACCAGGGTGGCCGGCTGGTTGGCGCGCCAGCCGTAGGCGCGCGGCCCGGTGGGCACGCCGTGTACCGGCACGCGATCGGCCACCGGCAGGTTCGCCAGCACCCGCTCGCTGCCGTCGGCCAGGTCAAGCACCGCCACGTCGTGGGCGAAGCGGCCGTAGGTGGTGACGTAGGAGTACGGGCGCTGCAGGCGCTCCACGCGCACGTGGCGGCCGTCCGGCGCACCGTCGACCACCGAGTACACCGCCGGCTTGCCGACCGTGCGCAGCTTGCCGCTGGCGGCATCCACAGTGACCAGCTGCGCCGTGGCGTAGTAGGTGAACTGGGCCTCGTCCTCGGGACTGGACAGGGTGTCGCGGGCCTCGTAGGTGCTGCTCTCGCCCTTGCCGCGGATCGCTTCCTTGACCTCCGGCCCCGGCGGCACCGCCGCCTTCACCGGCGCCGGGCCGAGGTCCTGCGGCACCGCGCGCACCAGCAGGGTGTCGCTGCCGCCCAGCCACTGGATCTCGCCGCCCAGTACCGGGTTGAGCTGCACGCCGTCGATGCGATGCACCGCGCCGGTGGCGACGTCGCCCAGCCACAGTTCGACGCGGTCGGCCGCGGTGTTGTTGAAGGCGAAGCGACGCCCGTCCGGCGACCACACCGGCTGCGCCGGGCAGGCGCCGGCCGGCAGGGGCACCGCGGTCTGCTTGCCGCTGGCCACGTCGACCAGGCTGAAGCCGTCCAGGCAGGCACGGATGCCGTAGCCGTTGGACATGTCGTGGCGGGCGTGGGTGCGCGGTTCCACGCGCACCCCGGCCAGCTTCAGGTACGGCTCGGCGACGCGCGCGATCGGCGGGTAGGCCTGGCGCTCCACCAGCAACAGGGTGCGCCCGGTCGGGTCCAGCCGCGGCGTCGGATTGAGCGGGGCGCGCATCACGCCCAGCAGCGGCTCGGGCGGTTGCCGGTAACCGCTGTCGGCGGTGGCGGCGTGGGCGGCGACAGGCAACGCACTGGCGAGCGCCAGGGCGCCGATCCAGCGGAACGGCATGAGCATGGTCGAAATCCCCTTTCGAATGGCCCGGGCAACCTAGCACGGCCGCCGCGCCGCGGCCGAGCGCCGAAGGTCATGCCAGGCACCGCCCGCGTGCCGCGCTCAGGCCGGTTGCAGCGCCTGCTCGGCGGCCAGCGCCGCGGCCACGCTGGGACGCTGCGCGATGCGCGCCGCGTACGCCGCCAACGCCGGATGCGCGTCCAGCGACAGGCCGAACCGCGGCAGCCAGCCGAGCACGGTGAACAGATAGGCATCGGCCACACCGAAGCGCTCGCCGAGCAGGTACGGCTGCGTGCGCAGCGCCGCCTCGGCATGGGCATAGCGCTGCAGCAGGCGGGCGGCGACCGCGGCGCGCCGCTCCGGCGCCAGCCCGGCATCGAACAGCGGCACGCTGCCGGCATGCAGTTCGCTGTTGATGAAGGCCAGCCACTCGTACAGGCGGTAGCGCGGCAAAGTGTCTGCGTCCGCCGGTGGCGCCAGCGCCGCCTGTGGGCAGCGGTCGGCCAGGTACAGCAGGATCGCCGGCCCCTCGGTCAGCACCTGGCCGTCCTCCAGTTGCAGCGCGGCCACGTAGCCCTTGGGATTGATCGCGCGGAAGTCCTCGCCATCGGCGGTGCGCTTGCTGCGGTTGTCCACGCGCACCAGCCGGAACGGCAGCTGCAGTTCGCGCAGCACGATGTGCGGCGCCAGGGAACAGGCGCCAGGAGCGGCATAGAGGAGCATCGGAACGGTCTCGCAGAGGCGCCGGACAGTCGGCGCGCGCAGTGTGCGCGGCACGGCGGCCTGCGGAGAAACAAGAATGTCAGGACGGGTCAGTAGCGCCGCTAATGGCCTCGTCCAGGAACCGGCGCAGTTGCAGCGCAGCCGGCGCCGCGTGTGCAGCAGCGACCAGGGCGAAGCGGCGCTGCAGCCGCGGCTGCAAGGGCAGCACCTGCACGCCGTCGCGCTCGGCCGGCAGCACCGACGCCGGCAGCAGGCTGGCGCCCGCGCCGTCGCGCACCAGCGCCCAGGCGCTGGACCAGTCGCGCACCTGCAGGCGCAGGTCGGCGATGGCCAGCCCGGCGCGTTCGGCCAGGCGTTGCGCATGCAGCCAGCAACCGCCGGTGGCCAGCACGAACGGCAGCGCCAGCAGTTCCGCCAGGGCGATGTCGCGCGCCCGCGGACGCGCCAGCGCCGGCGGCAGCACCGCCAGCCACTCGTCCATGCCGAACACCATGGCGTCGCGCTCCGGCGCCGGATCCAGCACCACGCCCAGGTCGACCGTCCCGGCGGCCAGCCAGGCCTCGACCTCCTCGTCGCCGCCTTCCAGCCAGACCACGCCCGTGTCCGGATGCGCCCGCTCGAACGCGCGCAGGCGCGGCGCCAGCCACGGCCGCGACGAGGCGAAGCCGGCGACCCGCAGCGAGGCCGCCGCCGCCGCACGCTGCGCCCTGGCCAGGGCCTGGATCTGCCCCAGCTCGGCCAGCATCGTCCGTGCATGCGCCAGCGCCCGCACGCCGAACGGGGTCGGCCGGACCCGCCCGCGCTCGCGCAGCAGCAGCGCCGCGCCGAGCACGTGCTCCATCTGCGCGATGGCCTGGCTGGCGCCGGACTGGGTGATGCCGCAGCGCGCGGCGGCGGCGCTGATGCTGCCGCACTCGACGACGGCGACGTACAGCCGCCAGTGGATCAGATTCATCATGTCGGGCTCCCACAACGCGAAACGCCGGGCGGTGCCCGGCGTTCCGTGACGACGCGATCGCGTTGGCGATCAGCCCAGCAGGTGGGCCACGCCGCTGCGCTCTTCTTCCAGCTCGGCCAGGGTCTTGTCGACGTACTTCTGGCTGAAGTCGTCGATCGGCAGATCCTTGACGATGGTGTAGCTGCCGTTCTCGGTGGTGACCGGGAAACCGAAGATCACGCCTTCCGGGATGCCGTAGGAGCCGTCGGACGGCACGCCCATCGTCACCCACTTGCCGTTGCTGCCCAGCACCCAGTCGCGCACGTGGTCGATGGCGGCGTTGGCGGCCGAGGCGGCCGAGGACAGGCCGCGCGCTTCGATGATGGCCGCGCCGCGCTTGCCCACGGTCGGGATGAAGGTGCCGGCATTCCATTCCTGGTCGTTGATCGCATCGGCGATGGAGGCGCCGTCGGCGGTGGCGAAGCGGTAGTCCGGGTACATGGTCGGGCTGTGGTTGCCCCACACCACCAGCTTCTCGATGCCGCCGACCGGCTTGCCGAGCTTCAGCGAGAGCTGGCTCAGCGCACGGTTGTGGTCCAGGCGCAGCATGGCGGTGAAGTTCTTCGGGTTCAGGTCCGGCGCCGACTTCATGGCGATGTAGGCGTTGGTGTTGGCCGGGTTGCCAACCACCAGCACCTTGACGTCGCGCTTGGCCACCTTGTTCAGCGCCGCGCCCTGCGCGGTGAAGATCTTGGCGTTCTCCAGCAGCAGGTCCTTGCGCTCCATGCCCGGGCCGCGCGGACGCGCGCCGACCAGCAGGGCGATGTCGGCGTCCTTGAACGCGACTTCGGCGTCGTCGGTACCGACCATGCCGGCCAGCAGCGGGAACGCGCAGTCTTCCAGCTCCATCATCACGCCCTTCAGCGCGGCCTGGGCCTTCTCCATCGGCAGTTCCAGCAACTGCAGGATCACCGGCTGGTCCTTGCCCAGCATTTCGCCGGAGGCGATGCGGAACAGCAGGGCATAACCGATCTGGCCGGCGGCGCCGGTCACGGCAACACGAACGGGTGCTTTCATGGGGGATTCCTCTGCTAAGAAAGTGGGTGGGGTGGATCAGTAGACGCGATAGCCCAGCGGCTGCAGGTGCAGGTCCAGGGCGGCGGTGTCGTAGCCTTCGACCACGTGCTGGCCGATCACGGTGATTGGCACGCCTTCCAGGCCCAGCGCGGCGGCGGCCTGGCGGCCGGCCTCCTGTTCCACGTCCAGGACCGTGTAGCGGACCTGGGCGCGGGCGAAATCGGCCTGTTGCCGGCGGCAGTAGCCGCACCAGTCGGCAGCGAGCATGACGATGCCGGCCTCGCCGGTCAGCAACCGCGGGTCGCCGGCGGCCAGTGCGGCCGACGGTGTCGAGGCCGCACTGCGCCACCACGCGTGCACGCCGCCGCCGATCACGAGCAGCAGCAGGCACAACACAAGGGGGCGCATCGTCATCGGCGGTCGGGTGCGGCAATCAATCGGGAAAATGGTAGCACGCAGGTTCCGCGCGCCCGGCCGCAGGACCGGTCGCGCGGACAGCGCCGGATCAGGCGTCGAGGGTGCGGTTCCACTCGGCGACGCGGTCGGCCTTGGCCGCCAGCACCGCGTCGGCGTCGCCTTCGATGGTGATCTTGTTGATCACGTCGCCCTGGGCGACGCTGTCGACCACGTCCAGGCCCTCGAGCACCTTGCCGAACACGGTGTGCTTGCCGTCCAGCCACGGGGTGGCGGTGTGGGTGATGAAGAACTGGCTGCCGTTGGTGCTGGGGCCGGCGTTGGCCATGGACAGCACGCCGCGCTCGTGGCGCACGCCGTTGTTGGTCTCGTCCTCGAAGCGGTAGCCCGGGCCGCCGCGGCCGGAGCCTTCCGGGCAACCGCCCTGGATCATGAAGTCGGCGATCACGCGGTGGAAGTTCAGCCCGTCGTAGAAGCCGCGCTTGGCCAGGTTCACGAAGTTGGCCACGGTCAGCGGGGCGTTGTCGGGATACAGCTCGATCTTGATCGGGCCGCGGGCGGTGTCGAAATGGGCGATCAGGGACATGGGATTCCTTGGAAACGGGGGCGTCATGAGGGGCGCATAGGATACACGTCGCCTCGTTCAGGCTTTGCCCGCGCCCGCCGCCGGCGCCTGAATGTCCCCGCCCGGCCCACCGCCGCCGGCCGCCGGCAGGCGTCACGGGATCCGGGTATACTAGGTGGCTTCCTTTCCTTCCTTCTGGCGCCGGCTGGCCCCCTTTCGCATGTCCATCGAAAATCTTCGCAATATCGCCATCGTCGCCCACGTCGACCACGGCAAGACCACCCTCGTCGACTGCCTGCTGAAGCAGTCCGGCACCCTGTCCGAGCGCACGGTGCTGGCCGAGCGCGTGATGGACAGCAACGACCAGGAAAAGGAACGCGGCATCACCATCCTGGCCAAGAACACCGCCATCACCTGGCAGGGCAACCGCATCAACATCGTCGACACCCCCGGACACGCCGACTTCGGCGGCGAGGTGGAGCGCGTGCTGTCGATGGTGGACACCGTGCTGATCCTGGTCGACGCGATGGACGGCCCGATGCCGCAGACCCGCTTCGTGACCCAGAAGGCGTTCGCGATGGGCTTCAAGCCGATCGTGGTGGTCAACAAGATCGACCGCCCCGGCGCGCGCCCGGACTGGGTGATCGACCAGGTGTTCGACCTGTTCGACAAGCTCGGCGCCACCAACGAGCAGCTCGACTTCCCGATCGTCTACACCTCGGCGCTGAACGGCTACGCCTCGCTGGACGACAGCGTGCGCGACGGCGACATGACCCCGCTGTACGAAGCGATCATGCAGCACGCGCCGAAGCCGGACGTGGATCCGGACGGCCCGTTCCAGATGCGCATCAGCCAGCTGGACTACAACAACTTCGTCGGCGTGATCGGCATCGGCCGCATCCAGCGCGGCGTGCTGAAGAAGAACATGCCGGTGGCGGTGATCGACCGCGAAGGCAAGAAGCGCCAGGGCAAGGTGCTGCAGGTGCTGGGCTTCCTGGGCCTGGAGCGCATCGAGCAGGACAGCGCACAGGCCGGCGACATCGTCGCCATCTCCGGCATCCAGGAACTGACCATCTCCGACACCGTGTGCGCGCTGGAAGCCCCCGAGGCGCTGCCGCCGCTGACCGTGGACGAGCCGACCATCTCGATGACCTTCCAGGTCAACAACTCGCCGTTCGCCGGCAACAAGGACCTGTCCGGCGGCAAGTTCCTGACCAGCCGCCAGCTCAAGGACCGGCTGGAGCGCGAGACCGTGCACAACGTGGCGCTGAAGGTGCAGCAGCTGGAAGACGCCGACAAGTTCCTGGTCTCCGGCCGCGGCGAACTGCACCTGTCGGTGCTGATCGAGAACATGCGCCGCGAGGGCTTCGAACTGGCCGTGTCGCGCCCGGAAGTGATCATCAAGGAGATCGACGGGCAGTTGATGGAGCCGGTCGAGCAGCTGGTGGTGGACATCGAGGAGCAGCACCAGGGCGGCGTGATGGAGAAGCTGGGCATCCGCAAGGGCCAGCTGAAGAACATGGAGCCGGACGGCAAGGGCCGCGTGCGCCTGGACTACATGATCCCGGCGCGTGGCCTGATCGGCTTCCAGAACGAGTTCCGCACCCTGACCCAGGGTTCGGGCCTGCTGTTCCACGTGTTCGACCACTACGGCCCGAAGGAACAGGGCGCCATCGCCAAGCGCCAGAACGGCGTGATGATCGCCAATGCGCCGGGCGCCACCCCCGCCTACGCGCTGGGCCCGCTGGAAGAGCGCGGCCGCCTGTTTGCCGCCGAAGGCGACAACGTGTATGAAGGGCAGCTGGTCGGCATCCACTCCAAGGACAACGACCTGACCGTCAACGCGATCAAGACCAAGCCGCTGACCAACATGCGCGCCTCGGGCAAGGACGATGCGATCAAGCTGACTCCGGCGATCAAGTACACGCTGGAGCAGGCGCTGGACTTCATCGAGGATGACGAACTGGTCGAAGTCACCCCGAAGGAGATCCGCTTGCGCAAGAAGCACCTGACCGAAAACGAGCGCAAGCGCGCCGGTCGCGCGGGCTAAGGGATAGCGCACGCCCATGGCCGCCGACAAGGCGTACAACCCGGATCCGCACGCGCATCCGGGTCTGCACCTGATCGCACTGCTGGAGGCCGGCAAGGGCCTGCTCGCGGTGCTGGCGGCCACGGGGCTGGAACTGATGGGTCCGGCCCCGCTGCGCGCGGGGGTGGACAAGCTGATCGTGCGTTTCAGCCTGGACCCGGACCACGGCGCCCTGCCCTCGCTGCTGACCATGATCAACCCCGGCGCGGTGCACCTGGCCGCCGCCGGCATGCTCGCCTACGGCGTGCTGCACATCATCGAGGCCTGGGGCCTGTGGCGCGCCAAGGCCTGGGCCTCGCTGCTGGGCTGCATCTCCGCGGCGATCTACCTGCCGTTCGACGTCTACGCGATCGTGCGCCACCCCGGCTGGGCGTCGTGGGCGGTGCTGGCGATCAATCTCGCCGTGGTCGGCATCCTCGCCCGCGATTTGGTGCGGCGGCGCCGACATCCTCCTGCGGCCTAGCCGCACCCCGCGCCGCGGCGGTGCCGGCTTTCTTCAAGCGATCTGCGCCTGCCAGTCACCGGTGGGCGCATTGGTGTTCCTGGCATTCGGCGGGCACCGCTGGCGGTCGCGCAGAGAATCCGTCCCACGCAGTATGACCATGCGGCAAGACCGCTCAGCGATCAGCGAGACGCGCGCGCCTCGCCCGCTGTCGCATTCACTGCCGGCGCCCCATCCTCGGCACCGGGCGAACGCATCGCCTCCGAATCGCTGGCGCGCACCGGTGGGTGCGATAGCCGCACCGGCTCCGGCGCCACTTCCGCGCGCAGCAGCGGCAACGCGTAGGCATGCTCGCGCACCAGGAAATCCAGCATGCGTTCGCGCACGATGCAACGCAGGTCGAAGGCATCGCCGGAGTTGCGCGCACTGACCAGCAGGCGCACCTGGATCGTGCGCTCGCTGGTGTCGGTCACCTGGGTCACGCAGACCCGCCCGTCCCATAGCGGCTCGCTCTTGCAGATCCGCTCCAGCTCGGCGCGCACCTGCGCGATCGGCGTGCGGTAGTCCAGCCACAGGAACGCGGTGCCGAGCAGGTCGGCGCTGTTGCGCGTCCAGTTCTGGAACGGGTTCTCGATGAACCAGGTCAGCGGCACCACCATGCGCCGCTCGTCCCAGATCCGCACCACCACGTAGGAACTGCCGATCTCCTCGATGCGGCCCCACTCGCCTTCGACGATGACCACGTCGTCGAGCCGGATCGGCTGGGTCAGCGCGATCTGCAGGCCGGCGATCAGATTGCCGAACACCGGCTTGGCGGCGATACCGGCGACCAGGCCGATGATGCCGGCCGAGGCCAGCAAGGTGGTGCCGATCTGCCGCACCGCCGGGAAGGTCAGCAGCACGATCGAGGTGCCCACCAGGATGATCGTGCCCATCGCCACCCGCGCCAGCACGCGGGTCTGGGTCTGCACGCGGCGTGCGGTGAGGTTGTCCGCCACCTCGATCGGATGGCTGCGCAGGATCGCCGTTTCCAGCGCCGCCACGCCGCGCACCAGCAGCCAGGTCACGCAGCCGATCATGCCGATGTGCAGCAGGTGCTGCAGGTCGGTCAGCGCCTTCTCGTCCAGCGGCGTGGATTCGAGCGCGAAGCTAAGCATCAGCATCGGCAGCAGGAAGGCGACCGGCACGCTGATCACGCGCACGATGCGCGCACGCCGGTAGTCGCGGCCGCGCATGCGCTGGGCGATGCGCAACAGCAGCCACCAGGCCAGGAAACCGAGAATCAGTGCGGCGCCGATCGGCAGCGTATAGGCACGCCAGGGCACCCAATGAAGATCTAGGGTCAAGATGCGCTCCTTTGTCGGGGGGAGGAGTCGCGACAGTCTGGCAGTGGAGGGATTAGCGCGATGTCGAGCACGCGCAGCGGCGCCGAGCGACGGCAGCCGCATGGCATACAGGCGCGCGTGCAAGCGCTTCCGAAAAGCGGCGCATGCCGCTGGCGACGCGAAGCCGGCGCGAGGCATCGCACGCAGCGATGCCGCAGCCCTCGGGCCACGGCACGACAAGGCGCCGCACGTGCGGCAGCGGCACGCGCGGCGGACTACACCAACCGACTACGCCAGCGGCGTGGCGACGTTGCGTCCGTTCTGCTTGCGCACGATCGCCATCGCGATCTCCAGCGACTGCTCGTAGTTCAAGCGCGGGTCGACGCTGGAACGGTAGGCCCGCTCCAGGTCGCGCTCGGTGAGTTCGCGCGCGCCGCCGGTGCACTCGGTGACGTCCTCGCCGGTCAGTTCCAGATGCACGCCGCCCAGGCGGGTGCCGGCCGCGGCGTGGATGTCGAACGACTGCTCCACCTCGCCCAGGACGTTCTGGTAGCGCCGGGTCTTGTAGCCGTTGCTGGTGCTTTCGGTGTTGCCGTGCATCGCATCGCACACCCACAGCACGCGGCGGCCGTCGCGCTTCACCGCGTCCAGCAGCGGCGGCAGCTTCTCGGCGATCTGCGCCGCGCCCATGCGGTGGATGAAGGTCAGCCGGCCCGGCTCGTCTTCCGGATTGAGCACGTCGATCAGGCGCAGCAACTGGTCCGGCTGCGCCGACGGCCCGACCTTGATCGCGATCGGATTGCGGATGCCGCGAAAGTACTCCACATGCGCGCCGTCCAGCGCCGCGGTGCGCATGCCGATCCACGGATAGTGCGTGCTGAGGTTGAACCAGCCCCACTGCCGCGGGACCTCGCGGGTCAGCGCTTCCTCGTAGGGCAGCAGCAAGGCCTCGTGCGAGGTGTAGAAATCGACGCGATTGAGGTTGTACAGCTGCGCGCCGGACAGGGTCTCCATGAAGCGCACCGCATCGCCGATCGAGGCCACCATCTTCTGGTAGTCCTCGGCCAGCGGCGAGCAGCCGACCCAGCTCAGGTTCCAGTACTCGGGATGGTGCAGGTCGGCGAAGCCGCCGTCGATCAGCGCGCGCACGAAGTTCATGGTCATCGCCGAACGCGAGTGCGCGGTGATCATGCGCCGCGGGTCCGGCACCCGCGCCTGCGCGGTGAACTCCGGGCCGTTGACCACGTCGCCGCGGTAGCTGGGCAGGGTCACGCCGTCGCGGGTCTCGGTATCGGCCGAGCGCGGCTTGGCGTACTGCCCGGCGTAGCGACCGACCCGCACCACCGGCAGGCGCAGACCGTGCACCAGCACCAGGCTCATCTGCAGCAGCACCTTGAGCCGGTTGGAGATGGTGCCGGATTCGCAATCGCTGAAGTTCTCCGCGCAATCGCCGCCCTGCAGCAGGAAGCGCTTGCCTTCCTGCGCCTCGGCCAGCTGCTTCTTCAGCGCGAAGATCTCCCAGGAGGTCACCAGCGGCGGCAACTGCCGCAGTTCCGTCAGCGCGGTCTCCAGCGCCTGCGGGTCCGGATACACCGGCATCTGCAGCGCCGGCCTGTCACGCCAACTGGCAGGTGACCAGGGCGAAGAGGCGGATGCGGACACGGCGGCGGCGGACAGATTCATGAAAGGACTCCTTGGCAGTGTGCGATGTTCGCAGAGCCGGGGCGCGCCGCATAGCGCCGCATACCGGTCACGCTGGCAGCGCCAGGACATGAACGGCAAGCAACATCGCGATGCCACCATGACTTCCGGCCTACGCCGGCGTTTTTGCGAAAGCACACTGTTATTAAGTAACAATTCCTTTCCATTCGGTCCACCTCGCCATGACACGTCGCCCCCTCTCCTCCGCCATCGCCCTGATCCTCCTGGTCGCCCCCGGCCTCGCCCTCGCTGCGGATACCGCCGCCGACAGCACCGCTGCCGCCGAGCCGACCGTCGATCTCGATCCGGTCACCGTCACCGCCAAGCTGGAAGCTGCGCGCAACGCGCTGTCGCCGGACATCGGCAGCAGTCAGTACGCGATCAGCGCCGAGGACATCGCGCGCCTGCCGCTGGGCGCTTCCACCCCGCTCAACCAGGTGCTGCTGCAGGCGCCGGGCGTAGTCCAGGATTCCTATGGCGGCATCCATGTGCGCGGCGACCACGCCAACCTGCAGTACCGCATCAACGGCGTGATGATCCCCGAATCCATCTCCGGCTTCGGCCAGACCCTGGATCCGCGCACGATCAAGAACATCCGCCTGCTCGACGGCGCGCTGCCGGCGCAGTTCGGCGACCGCACCGCGGCGGTGGTCGACATCACCACCAAGAACGGCGTGGAACTGGGCAACGGCGGCAGCGTCGGCATCACCGGCGGCTCCTACGGCACGCTCAACCCCAACGCCTCGTGGTGGGGCAGCGACGGCCGCTTCAGCTGGTTCGCCAGCGGCAACTACCTGCAGAACCGCATCGGCATGGAAAACCCCACCGACAGCGACAACCCGATCCACGACAAGACCCACCAGGGCAAGGGCTTCGCCGACCTCAGCTATCTGCTGAACGAGAACACCCGGCTCAGCCTGCTGGTCGGCTACGCCAACAACCGCTTCCAGATCCCCAACAACCCGGGGCAGACGCCGGCCTTCACCTACCAGGGCACCAGCACCTTCGATTCGGCGCAGCTCGACGAGAACCAGCGCGAGAACACGCGCTTCGGCACCCTGGTGCTGCAGGGCGCGCTCGGCGACACCAGCTACCAGCTGTCGGCCGGCCAGCGCTACAGCAGCGTCGCCTTCTCCCCGGACATCGCCGGCGACCTGATCTTCAACGGCATCGCCTCGCAGGTGCAGCGCGCCAACCGCGCCAGCACCCTGCAGGCCGACTTCTCCACGCCGTGGGGCAGCACCCACACCTTGCGCTACGGCGTGTACGGCAACTTCGAACACGCCAACGCCAGCAACAACGCCTATGTGTTCCCGGCCAACGACGACGGCAGCCAGAGCAGCGACGTGCCGCTGTTCATCCCCGACGCCAACCGCTTCCACGCCAGCACCTACGCGGTGTACCTGCAGGACGAATGGCAGCCGAGCGACGCCTGGACCATCAACTACGGCGTGCGCGGCGACCGCTACAAGGCCTTCGGCACCACCGAGGGCCAACTCAGCCCGCGCCTGGGCGTGGTCTGGCACGCCAGCGACAGCACCACCCTGCACGCCGGCTATGCGCGCTACTTCACCCCGCCGGCCACCGAGCTGATCTCCACCAGCGACATCGCCCTGTACGACGGCACCACCAACCAGCAGTCGGCGGCGGGTGGCCCGACCAAGCCGCTGAGCGAGCGCAGCGACTACTACGATCTGGGCATCTCGCAGATGGTCGGCGACCACCTGACCCTGGGCCTGGACACCTACTACCGCAAGGCCGACCGCCTGCAGGACGAAGGCCAGTTCGGCGCCGCCTACGTCTACTCCACCTTCAACTACCGCTACGGCCGCATCCGCGGCGCCGAGTTCAGCGCCGACTACAGCAACGGCCCGATCAACGCCTACTTCAACGCGGCCTACAGCAAGGCCATGGGCAAGCGGGTGATGACCAGCCTGTACAACTTCGACCCGGACGCGCTGGCCTACGCCTACGACCACTGGATCCACCTGGACCACGACCAGAAGCTGACCTCCTCCGGCGGCATCAACTACGCCCTGGCCGACGACAGCCGCATCGGCGCCGACTACCTGTTCGGCAGCGGCCTGCGCACCGACGCCGACGGCGTGCCCAATGGCGGCGAGCTGCCGGCGTACTTCCAGCTCAACCTCAGCGCCGGCCACGACTTCGCCCTGGCCAGCAGCCACCCGCTGCACGCACAGCTGGCCGTGCTCAACGTGCTCGACCGCCACTACCAGTTGCGCGACGGCGGCGGCATTGGTGTGTTCGCGCCGCAGTGGGCGCCGCGCCGCGGCGTCTACCTGAGCCTGCAGCAGGACTTCTGAGCCAGCCACGGCGACGGCCTGCGACGTGCCACCCGGCACGCCGCAGGCCTCGCGTTCAGCCGCAGGTGACGGGTCCGGCGACACGCCGTGGCCCGTCCGGCACTACAGTGGCACCATGTGCCGCGTCGTGGCCATGGCGTCGCCCCGCCCGAGGGAGGCGCCCCACAGCGGCATCCCCGCGCCCGGACCGCCACGACGCGTTGCCACGCATCCGTCCAGGCAGGTGCCACCCATGCGTCGACATCTGTTCGCCGCCGCCCTCGCGGCCGCCATCCTCACCCTCGCCGCACCGCCGCCGGCGCACGCCGAACGCGTCACCGACTTCCGAATGCCGGTGGTCGTGCAAGGCGTCGACTACGATCTCGCCGCGCGCGTGTATCGACCGACAGGCCCCGGCCCGTTCCCGCTGATCGTCATCCATCACGGCACACCGGCGGACAAGCGCAAGCTCGCCGACACCCGGCTTGGTTTCGCCCGCGCCGCGCGCTGGTTCGCCGCCCGTGGCTACATGGTGGTGCTGGCGCTGCGGCCTGGCTACGGCAGTTCCAGCGGAAGCTACCTGGAAGGCGCAGGCAACTGCCACGACGTCGATTTCGTCGTCGCCGGGCGCAGGATCGCGGCGGCCGAGGCGGCGATCGTCGACGCCGCCGCTCGCCTTCCCGACGTGGACCCGCGGCGCATCGTCGTGGTCGGCCAGTCCGCCGGCGGCCTCGGCGCGGTGGCGCTGGCCAATGCGCCGCCATCCGGCGTGCGTGGCGTGATCAGCTTCGCCGGCGGGCGCGGCAGCAACGGCAAGGAGGTCATCTGCGCCGGCGAGGACCGCCTGGTCGAGGCGGAGAAGACGCTGGGCGCGGCGAATATGCTGCCCCAGCTATGGCTGTACGCCGAGAACGATCACTTCTTCCGGCGCGACCTAGCGCATCGCATGTACGAGGCCTACCGCGCGGGCTCGACCCCGCCGGTGACCTTCGTCGATCTGCCGCCGTTCCGCGACGATGGCCACAAGACCTTCGCGCAGGCCGATCCGTCGGTCTGGGCCAGGCCGGTGGCGGCATTCCTCGCCCAGGTGGTTCCGCAGGCCGACGGAGCGCGGGCGCCGGCCAGCGCGTCGCGCTGACCGACAGCCCGGCACTGCACAAACACCGGGGGCGCCGGACGGACAGGATGGGCAACGTCGGTGCGCGTCAGCGGCATACGTCAGCGCTGCCCGCGACGGCCGCAGCAGCGCCCGGCGGGTTGCCGACGGTCGCCATCAGACCAAGCGACCGACGCGCAGCGGCAAGACGGTCAGATCAGCGTGCGCTTGCGGCTCTTGAACCCGGCATACAGCGCGAACACCGCCAGCAACACGAAGCAGATCAGGCACCACATCGGCATCGATAGGCCGAGGAAGCGCCAGTCGATGTTGCCGCAGTCGCCGGTGCCGGTCAGCACCCGGCGCAGCACCTCGAACGGTCCCATGGTCTCGCGCAGGAAGCTCAGAGGCGGGCCGCAGGACGCCATCGGGTCCGGGAACAGCTGCACCGAGACATGCTTGGTGGAGATGCCGGCGCCCACGAGCGCGGCCAGGAAGGCCAGGACGCCATAAATTTTGCGCCCGCCGGCGCTGCGCGGCCCGTGCAGGGCACCGAGCAGGAACAGCACGCCCAGCGCGGCGAACGCGATGCGCTGGAAGATGCACAGCGGGCACGGCTCGATGCCCAGCTGCAGCTGCACGAAGATCGCATAGCCCAGCAGGCCGGCACAGATCAGAAAGCCGAGCAGGAACTGCGCGCGGAAACCCCAACGTAACGGATTCATCGGACTCGAACTCGCATCGACGATCCACGCATTATCCGCGATCGTGCGCTCCATCACCATGTGTCATGGCGCTGTCGGCCGCCCCAGCCCGCGCCGCGACCGCGCTCTCCCCATCCCCAAGCCCGACTCCGCGATCCCCAAAAACAAAAAAGCCCGGACATGCCGGGCTTCTTGCTGCTGCAGATGCGAACCGATTACTCGGCCACTTCCTCGGCCACGGCCGGGCGATCGACCAGCTCGACGTACGCCATCGGCGCGTTGTCGCCGGCGCGGAAGCCGCACTTGAGGATGCGCAGGTAGCCGCCCGGGCGCGCCTGGTAGCGCGGGCCCAGCGTGGTGAACAGGGTGCCGACCGCTTCCTTGTCGCGCAGGCGGGCGAACGCCAGGCGGCGGTTGGCGACGTTGTCGACCTTGGCCAGGGTGATCAGCGGCTCGGCGACGCGGCGCAGTTCCTTGGCCTTCGGCAGGGTGGTCTTGATCAGCTCGTGCTTGATCAGCGACGCCGCCATGTTCTTGAACATCGCTTCGCGGTGGGCGCTGGTGCGGCTGAACTTGCGGCCGGATTTCTGGTGACGCATGGGTTGGGATTCCTATGGAAGAGTGTGACTGTTGGAAATCGCTGTCGCCGTCCTGGCGTTGAAAGTGGACTGCGGATGGTCCGTGCCGGCCGTCCCTGACCGGGCGACGCCGCGGGCTTGGCGACCCGTCGACGTGGTGATGCGGATGAAGCGAACGACACGCGGCCGATGCCTTGCGGCACCGGCCGGATGCGCAAAACTCAGCCGAGCATGCCGTGCTGGGCGACGCCGGCCGGCGGCCAGTTCTCCAGCTTCATGCCGAGCGACAGGCCACGCTGGGCCAGCACTTCCTTGATCTCGGTGAGCGACTTCTTGCCCAGGTTCGGGGTCTTGAGCAGCTCGACTTCGGTCTTCTGGATCAGATCGCCGATGTAGTAGATGCTCTCGGCCTTCAGACAGTTGGCCGAACGCACGGTCAGTTCCAGATCGTCGATCGGACGCAGCAGCACCGGATCCACGCCGTTGCTGGCCGGCTTGGCCGCGCCACGGTCGCGATGGGTGAAGTCGCCGAACACCGACAGCTGGTCGCTGAGGATGTCGGCGGCGGTGCGCACGGCTTCCTCGGCATCGATCGTGCCGTTGGTTTCGATGTCCAGGACCAGCTTGTCCAGGTCGGTACGCTGCTCGACGCGGGCCGATTCGACCGCGTAGGCGACGCGGCGCACCGGCGAGAACGAGGCGTCCAGGACCAGGCGACCGATGGTGCGGGTCTCTTCGTCCGGACGGCGGCGCGCGGCGGCCGGCTGATAGCCGAAGCCACGCTCGATCTTCAGACGCATGCTGATCGCCGTGTCCTTGGTCAGGTGGCAGATCACGTGGTCGTTGTTGAGGATCTCGACGTTGTGGTCGGTCTTGATGTCGGCGGCAGTGACCGTGCCCGGACCCTGCTTGGACAGCGACAGCGTGGCGCTGTCACCGGTATGCATGCGGATGGCCACGTCCTTGAGGTTCAGCAGGACTTCCAGCACGTCCTCCTGCAGCCCTTCGACCGTGGTGTACTCGTGCAGCACGCCGTCGATCTCGACTTCGGTGATCGCGAAGCCGGGAATCGAGGACAGCAGCACGCGACGCAGGGCGTTGCCCAGCGTATGCCCATACCCGCGCTCCAAGGGCTCGATCACGACCTTGGCGCGGTTGTCGGTAAGGCGTTCGATCTGCGGCCCACGCGGGCGCAGAACCTGGTTGGCGGTAACCGTCATGTTGCGGGTTCTCCTGACGAGCCTCCGTGGACCGGAGGCTCTCCGATGTGATTACTTCGAATACAACTCGACGATCAGCGCTTCGTTGATGTCGGCAGGCAGGTCCGCACGGTCCGGCACGGCCTTGAAGATGCCGCTGAACTTCTTCGAATCGACCTCGACCCACGACGGGTTCAGGTCGTGCGTTTCGGCAACGGTCAGCGCTTCCTGCACGCGAAGCTGCTTCTGCGCCTTTTCCGACAGGGCGATCGCGTCGCCGGCCTTGACCTGGTACGAGGCCAGGTTCACCGACTTGCCGTTCACCAGCACGCCACGGTGCGAAACCAGCTGGCGCGCGGCCGGACGGGTGACGGCGAAGCCCATGCGGTAGACGACGTTGTCCAGGCGGGTTTCCAGCAGCTGCAGCAGGTTCTCGCCGGTGTTGCCCTTCTTGGTCGAGGCCTTCTTGTAGTAGTTGCGGAACTGACGCTCCAGCAGACCGTAGATACGCTTGACCTTCTGCTTCTCGCGCAGCTGGGTGGCGTAATCGGACAGCTTGCCCTTGCGGGCGGTCGCGCCGTGCTGGCCGGGCTTCTGCTCCAGCTTGCACTTGGAGTCCAGCGCACGCGCCGGGCTCTTGAGGGAAAGATCGGCGCCTTCGCGGCGCGCGAGCTTACAGGTAGGACCGATATAACGAGCCATTTCTTATCGCTCCTTTAGACGCGACGCTTTTTCGGCGGACGGCACCCGTTGTGCGGGATCGGCGTCACGTCGATGATGTTGGTGATCTTGTATCCGACGTTGTTCAACGAACGGACGGCGGACTCGCGACCCGGACCCGGGCCCTTGATGCGCACTTCCAGCGACTTCACGCCGTAGTCGAGCGCAGCGCGCCCGGCCTTCTCGGCGGCCACCTGCGCCGCGAACGGCGTGGACTTGCGCGAACCGCGGAAACCGGCGCCACCGGAGGTCGCCCAGGACAACGCATTGCCCTGACGGTCGGTGATGGTCACGATGGTGTTGTTGAACGAAGCGTGGACGTGGGCGACGCCGTCGGTGACGACGCGCTTGATCTTCTTCTTGGTCTTTGCTGCTGCGGGCTTAGCCATGTCGGTCCCTTACTTCTTGATCGCCTTGCGCGGACCCTTGCGGGTGCGGGCGTTGGTACGGGTGCGCTGACCGCGCAGGGGCAGGCCACGACGGTGACGCAGGCCGCGGTAGCAGCCCAGGTCCATCAGTCGCTTGATGGCGATGCCGATTTCGCGACGCAGGTCGCCTTCGACGATGTACTTGCCGACTTCGAGACGCAGGCGCTCGATTTCCGGCTCGGACAGGTCGCGGATCTTGGTGGTCGAGGTCACGCCTGCGGCTTCGCAGACCTTCTTCGAACGGGTACGGCCGATGCCGTAGATGCTTTGCAACCCGACCCAGACGTGCTTCTGGGCTGGCAGGTTGACGCCTGCAATACGCGCCATGACGCGGTTCTCCAACTGAGTGATGGCCCGACGGCGCACCACGGCGCCATCCGGCAGGATGGATCAAAAAGTGAACTTGTAAGTCTAGCAAGGTCTCGGGTTACATGGAAGCCCGCGGAACCGCAAGGTTCCGCAAGCCCGGCATGGGGAGTGTGCCCATGCTCCGGCGCCGGACGTCGTTGGCGAGGCGATGTGTCCACCTTGCCGCCCGCGCTACTCCAGCGCAGGACCACCACGTCTCACCCGCGCACGAGACCGCTGCACGGGCCGCCCTTCAAGTCGGAAGACTGCGCCCGGGTGCCGGGGGCGTCTTCGCGGAAGGATTCAAACAGTATAGCAATCAACCGCGGGCAAAACCGCCGCCGCGCGAGCCGCCCTTGAGGTTGGCCTTCTTCAACAGGCTTTCGTACTGGTGCGACATCAGGTGCGCCTGGATCTGCGCGATGAAGTCCATGACCACCACGACCGCGATCAGCAGCGAGGTGCCGCCGAAGTGGAACGAGGTGCCGAGCTGGGCACGCATCACTTCCGGCAGCAGGCACACGATCACCAGGTACACCGAGCCGGCCGCGGTCAGGCGGGTCAGCACGCCGTCGACATAGTCGGCGGTGGCCTTGCCCGGACGGATGCCCGGAATCAGCGCGCCGGACTTCTTCAGGTTGTCCGCGGTTTCCTGCGAGTTGAACACCAGCGCGGTATAGAAGAACGCGAAGCCGATGATCAGCGAGGCGAACACGATCATGTGCACCGGCTCGCCCGGGCCCAGCGCGTTGGCGATGCGCTGCAGCCACATACCGAACGTGCTGTTGGAGGCGGCCTGGCCCGACCACATCGACAGCGTCGCCGGGAAGGCGAGGATGCTCGAGGCGAAGATCGGCGGAATCACGCCGGCCATGTTGAGCTTCAGCGGCAGGAACGAGGTCTGGTTCATGTACGCGTTGCGACCGCCCTGGCGGCGCGCGTAGTTCACCGTGATCCGTCGCTGCCCGCGCTCGACGAACACCACGAACAGGGTGAAGGCGAGGATGGTCAGGACGATCAGCAAAAGCGAGATGAAGCTCATGTTGCCGTCGCGGTAGGCTTCCACGGTCTGGATCGCCGCCGCCGGCAGGCCGGCGACGATGCCGGCGAAGATGATCAGCGAGACGCCGTTGCCGATGCCGCGCTCGGTCACCTGCTCGCCGACCCACATCAGGAAGATGGTGCCAGCGGTCAACGCGATCACCGCGGTGAGCACGAAGCCCATGCCGGGGGCGTAGACGACCGGCGCGCCGCCCGGTGCGGTCTGGTTCTGCAGCGCCAAGGCGATACTGCCGCCCTGCACCACCGCCAGCAGCACCGCGCCGATGCGCGAATACTGGGTGATCTTGCGCCGGCCCGACTCGCCTTCCTTCTGCATCGCCTTCAGCGACGGAAAGATGTGCGTGGCCAGCTGGATCACGATCGATGCCGAGATGTACGGCATCACGTTCAGCGCGAAGATGCTGAAACGGTGCAGGGCGCCGCCTGAGAACATGTTGAACATGTCCACGATGCCGCCGCCCTGCGCCTGCATCAACGCAAGCATGGCTTCGGGATTGACGCCCGGCACCGGCACGTAGCAGCCGATGCGATAGACGATCAATGCGCCGAGAACGAACAACAGGCGCTGGCGAAGTTCCGTGAACTTGCCGAGCCCGCCGCCGAGGTTACCCATGCCAGCCTGCGCCATCTGCGTGTTACTCCTGCACGCTGCCGCCGGCAGCTTCGATTGCCGCCTTGGCACCGGCGGTCGCCGCAACGCCCTTCAGCACGAACTTCTTGGTCAGTTCGCCCTTCAGGACCACCTTGGCCTTCTTCGCGGTGCTCGGGACCAGCTTCGCGGCGCGCAACGCAGCGAAATCGATCTCGCCAGCCGGCAGGTTGTCGAGCTGGTAGGACAGCACTTCGGCGGTGTCCTTGGCCATCTTCGAACGGAAGCCGATCTTCGGCAGACGGCGCTGCATGGGGGTCTGGCCGCCTTCGAAGCCAGCCTTGATCTTGCCGCCGCCCTTGCGCGCGAACGAACCCTTGTGGCCGCGGCCAGCGGTCTTGCCGAGGCCGGAACCGATGCCGCGACCGACGCGGGTGCGCTCGGTACGCGCGCCCGGCGCGGGCTTCAGATCATTCAGATGCAAAGTCATGGTCGATTACTCCTCAACCTGGACGAGGTACTGAACCTTGTTGATCAGGCCGCGCACTTGCGGGCTGTCCTTCAGTTCGCGCACATCGTTGAGCTTGTTCAGGCCCAGGGCACGCACCGACAGGCGGTGACGCGACTGGGTACCACGCAGGCCGCGCACCAGGCGCACCTTGACGGTCTTGGTGGATTCATTAGCCATGGGTCAGATCCTCCACCTTCTTGCCGCGCTTGGCCGCGATGCGGGCCGGCGACTGCATGTCTTCCAGGCCGCGCAGGGTGGCGCGCACCAGGTTGATCGGGTTGCGCGAACCGACGGCCTTGGCCAGCACGTTCTTCACGCCCACCGCTTCCAGCACGGCGCGCATCGCACCGCCGGCGATCACGCCGGTACCTTCCGAGGCCGGCATCATGAACACGCGCGCCGCGCCGTGGCCGGACTTCACCGGGTGCCACAGGGTGCCGTTGTTCAGATCGATGTTGAGCATGCCCTTGCGCGCATACTCCATCGACTTCTGGATCGCGACCGGCACTTCGCGCGCCTTGCCGTAACCGAAGCCGATCTTGCCGTTGCCGTCGCCGACCACGGTCAGCGCGGTGAAGGTGAACTGGCGACCGCCCTTGACCGTCTTGCTGACGCGGTTGACCGCGACCAGCTTCTCGATCATGCCGTCGTCGACTTTCTCTTCGCGGTTGCGGTCGCGATCACGACCCCGCGGTGCACGCTGTTCTTCAGCCATTGTGATGTCCTTGATAGAGGAAAAGATTTACGGCTTCGTTGCCGCTTGTGGTTGTGATCTGGAGCCGTGTTCCCCGGACGCGCGCAGAAGGCGCGCCAAGGTCCGATGCAGCCCGCATCGGCGGGACGGACGCGGCATCGCCGCGGCCGCAAGGATCAGAACTGCAGGCCGCCTTCGCGCGCGGCGTCGGCCAGCGCCTTGATGCGGCCGTGGTAGCGGTAGCCCGAGCGGTCGAAGGCGACCTTCTCGACGCCCGCGGCCTTGGCGCGCTCGGCGATCAGCTTGCCCACCTTGGCGGCGGCGTCGCTGTTCTTGCCGTTCTTCAGGCCGTCCTTGACGTCGGCCTGCAGGGTGTTCGCCGCGGCGAGGACCTTGGAGCCGTCGGCGGTGAAGACCTGCGCGTACAGGTGCTGGCCGGTGCGCAGCACCGACAGGCGGGCGACGCCGAGCTCGCGGATGTGGGCGCGGGTCGACTTGGCGCGACGCAGGCGGGCGATGTTCTTGTTGATGCTCATGGTATGTGTCCTAGGAAAGCTGAAGGGGAACAGGCTTTTGCAGTGGAGAGTCCGGCCATGGATGGCCGGGCTCCTCGCAGAAGGACCTGCCTTAGGCCTTCTTGGCTTCCTTGCGAATGATGGCTTCACCGGCGTACTTCACACCCTTGCCCTTGTAGGGCTCCGGCGGACGGAAACCGCGGATCTTGGCGGCGACTTCGCCGACGCGCTGCTTGTCGGCGCCCTGCACCAGGATCTCGGTCTGGGTCGGAGCGGCCAGGGTGATGCCTTCCGGCGCGCTGAACACGATCGGGTGCGAGAAACCGAGCGCCAGGCTCAGGTCCTTGCCCTGCATCGTGGCACGGTAGCCGACGCCCACCAGCTCAAGCTTGCGCTCGAAGCCCGCGGACACGCCCTGCACCATGTTCGCCAGGATGGCGCGAACGGTGCCGGTGATGGCGATGTGCGACGGATCGTTCGCCGAAAGCGTGGCGACACCGTTTTCCTGCTTGATTTCGACGCCGGCCGGCTTCGGCAGCGACAGGGTGCCCTTCGGGCCCTTGACGCTGACCTGATCGGCCTGGACGGTGAGTTCGACGCCCTTCGGGAGGGAGATCGGCTTCTTGGCTACGCGGGACATGTGAGTACTCCTTCCCTTAGGCCACGAAGCACAGGACTTCGCCACCGACGCCGGCCTGACGGGCCTGCGCATCGGTCATGATGCCCTTGGACGTGGAAATGATGGCAACGCCCAGACCGCCGAGAACCTTCGGCAGCTCGGTCTTGCCGCGATACTGGCGCAGACCCGAACGCGAAACGCGCTTGAGCGTATCGATGACCGGACGGCCCTCGAAATACTTCAGCACGATTTCCAGTTCGGACTTGTTGTTCTCGATCGCGTTGACGCGCAGATCGCTGATGTAGCCTTCGGCCTTCAGCACTTCCGCGATCGCAACCTTGATCTTGGAGGACGGCATCTTCACCGTCGGCTTGCCAACCGCGGCCGCATTCTTGATGCGAACCAGCAGGTCGGCGATGGGATCAGTCATGCTCATGGTGTCTACCTTTGAGTGCACCGATATCCGCTTTCGCGAAAATCTTGTGTGGTGGAGCGGTGGAATGACGCAGGGGGTGAAGCGCGCAACCGCCGGAGGAACCCGCGGCGGCTGCCATACCCGTCCCTGCCGTGAGGCAAGGAGCGGGAGTATACGACAAAAAGTCCGACTTGCGTCGGACTCGTTGTCTGAACGACACGCGGGCGGCTAGACCGCCCTGCCCGGCCCCGCGAACAGGACCGGCGCCGCTGGCATTACCAGCTGGCCTTGCGCAGGCCCGGAACGTCGCCGTTCATGGTCGCCTTGCGCAGCATGTTGCGGCCCAGGCCGAACTTGCCGTACACGCCACGCGGGCGGCCGGACAGTTCGCAACGGGTGCGCTGGCGGCTCGGCGACGAATCGCGCGGCAGCTTCTGCAGCTTGGTCACGGCCTCGGCCTTCTCGTCGTACGAGGCGGTGCCGGAGGCGATGATCTTCTTCAGCGCATCACGCTTGTCGGCGAACTTCTTCGCCAGCTTCTTGCGCTTGATGTCGCGGTTGACCATGGAGGTCTTTGCCATCTGTAAATCCTCGGGATTCGAGATTGGGGATTTGAGATCTGCGGAACCCGGGGTGGCGGGCCTGACGCCCTTCCATCCCGAATCCCGAATCCCGAATCCCGGCGTCAATCAGTTACGGAACGGGAACTTGAACGCTTCGAGCAGCGCCTTGGCTTCGGCGTCGGTCTTGGCGGTGGTGGTGATGGCGATATCCATACCGCGGATCGCGTCGACGGCGTCGAAGTCGATTTCCGGGAAGATGATCTGCTCCTTCACGCCCATGTTGAAGTTGCCGCGGCCGTCGAACGAACGACCCGAGACACCACGGAAGTCGCGCACGCGCGGCAGCGAGATGTTGATCAGGCGGTCCAGGAACTCGTACATCTTGGCGCGACGCAGCGTGGTCTTGCAGCCGATCGGCCAACCATCGCGGATCTTGAACGAGGCCACCGAGATGCGCGACTTGGTCACCACCGGCTTCTGGCCGGAGACCTTGGCCATGTCGGCAACGGCGTTTTCCAGGATCTTCTTGTTCGTCGCCGCCTCGCCCACGCCCATGTTCAGCGTGACCTTGACCAGCTTCGGCACTTCCATCGGATTGGTGTAACCGAACTTCTTCATCAGAGCCGGTACCACTTCTTCCTTGTAGATCTTTTCGAGACGGGAAGTCATTGTGTCATTCCTCAGGCGTCGAGCGCCTCACCGCTGGAGCGGAACACACGCAGTTTGCGTCCATCCTCCAGCACCTTGAAGCCAACGCGGTCGCCCTTGCCCGTCGCCGGGTTGACGATCGCCACGTTGGAAATATGGATCGACGCTTCGCGCTCGACCACGCCGCCGGCGACGCCCGCCTGCGGGTTCGGCTTGGTGTGGCGCTTGACGATGTTCGCGTTGGAGACGACCACGCGGTCGCCGTCGACGCGGACGACTTCGCCCTGCTTGCCCTTGTCCTTGCCGGTGGTGACGACGACCTGGTCGCCCTTCTTGATACGGTTAGCCATGTGTATGTCCTCCGCTCACAGCACTTCGGGAGCGAGCGAGACGATCTTCATGAACTTCTCGGACCGCAGCTCGCGGGTCACAGGCCCGAAGATGCGCGTGCCGATCGGCTCCTGCTTGTTGTTGAGCAACACCGCGGCGTTGCCGTCGAAGCGGATCAACGAACCGTCCGGACGACGCACACCCTTGCGGGTACGCACGACGACGGCGTCGTAGACTTCGCCCTTCTTGACCTTGCCGCGCGGGATCGCATCCTTGACGGTGACCTTGATGATGTCGCCAATGTGCGCGTAGCGGCGCTTGGAGCCGCCGAGCACCTTGATGCACATCACTTCCTTGGCGCCGGAATTGTCGGCGACGTCGAGGTAGCTCTGCATCTGGATCATGATTCAGATCTCCCTTATTCGGCCGCGCGGGTGACGATTTCCACCACCCGCCAGTTCTTGGTCTTGGACATCGGCGCAATCTCGGTCACGCGCACGACATCGCCTTCGTTGCAGGCGTTGTCGGCGTCGTGGGCGTGGAGCTTGGTCGAGCGCTTGATGTACTTGCCGTACAGCGCATGCTTGACCTGACGCTCCACCAGCACGGTGACGGTCTTGTCCATCTTGTTGCTGACCACACGGCCTTCGACCGTGCGCAGCGTCTTGCTTTCGTTATTGTCGCTCATCGCGGCCATCCTTACTTCGTGCTGCCGAGCAGGTGCTTGACGCGAGCGATCTCGCGGCGCACCCGGCGGGTTTCGTGAGTCTTCGGCAGCTGCCCGGTGACCTGCTGCATGCGCAGGGCGAACTGCTCCTTGCGCAGATCGGTCAGGTGGGCCTTCAGATCGTCGGCCGACTTCTCGCGGAGTTGTTTGATATCCATCAGCGTACCGTCCGGGTCACGAAGGTGGTGGTCACCGAAAGCTTGGCAGCGGCCAGGCGGAACGCCTCGCGCGCGACATCTTCGCCGACGCCTTCGATTTCATAGATCATGCGACCGGGCTGGATCTGCGCGACCCAGTACTCGACGTTACCCTTACCGGAGCCCATTCGCACTTCGATCGGCTTCTTGGTGATCGGCTTGTCCGGGAACACGCGGATCCACATCTTGCCGCCGCGCTTGACGTAGCGGCTGATCGAGCGGCGCGCCGCTTCGATCTGGCGCGCGGTCAGCTGACCGTGCGCCGTGGCCTTCAGCCCGTACTCGCCGAAGCTGACGGCGTTTCCGCTCCACGCCAGGCCGTCGTTACGACCCTTGTGCATCTTGCGGTATTTGGTTCGCTTGGGTTGCAACATTGCCGTTACCTCGCTTCACGGGCCGGACGCGACGGACGGTCGCCACGGTCGCCGCGATCGTTACGATCGTTGCGCGGGGAATCGTCCTGCTTTTCCTGGCCAACCTGGGAGAAATCGAAGATCTCGCCCTTGTAGATCCAGACCTTGATGCCGATGATGCCGTAGGTCGTCTTGGCTTCAGCGAAGCCGTAGTCGATGTCGGCACGCAACGTGTGCAGCGGCACGCGGCCCTCGCGGTACCACTCGGAACGGGCGATTTCCGCACCGTTCAGACGGCCGGCGACGTTGACCTTGATGCCCAGGGCACCCAGGCGCATCGCGTTGCCGACCGAGCGCTTCATCGCGCGGCGGAACATGATGCGACGCTCCAGCTGCTGCGCGATCGACTCGGCGACCAGCTGCGCATCCAGCTCCGGCTTGCGCACTTCGGTGACGTTGATGTGGGCGGGGACGCCCATCATCTCGCTCACTTCCTTGCGCAGCTTCTCGATGTCCTCACCGCGCTTGCCGATCACCACGCCCGGGCGGGCGGTGTGGATCGTCACGCGCGCGGTCTTGGCCGGACGCTCGATCAGGATCTTGCTGATGCCCGCCTGCGCCAGCTTCTTGCGCAGCATTTCGCGGACCTTGAGGTCGGCTGCCAGGTAACCGGCGAACTCGGCCTTGTTGGCGTACCACTTGGAATTCCAGTCCTTGGCGATACCCAGGCGGATTCCGATCGGATGAACTTTATGACCCATCGTCTTTTCCTTTCCGCTTACTTGGCGGCGCCCACAACCACAGTGATGTGGCTGGTGCGCTTGAGGATGCGGGTACCGCGGCCTTTCGCCCGCGCCATGAAACGCTTCAGGGTCGGACCTTCATCAACCATGATGGTCTTGACCTTCAGCTCGTCGACATCCGCGCCTTGGTTGTTCTCGGCATTGGCGATCGCCGACTCCACCACCTTCTTGATCAGGTGGGCAGCCTTCTTGTCCGAGAACTTCAGCAGGTTGACCGCCCGCTCGGCGGAAAGACCACGGACCTGGTCGGCGACCAGGCGGGCCTTCTGCGGGGAGATGCGCGCGGTGCGCAGGATTGCTTTCGCTTCCATCGTCATCTCTCCTTACCGGCCCGACTTCTTGTCGCCACCGTGACCCTTGAAGGTCCGGGTGACGGCAAATTCGCCGAGCTTGTGGCCGACCATGTTCTCGTTGACCAGCACCGGAACGTGGTTCTTGCCGTTATGCACGGCGATGGTGAAACCCACCATCTCCGGCAGGATCATCGAGCGACGCGACCAGGTCTTGATCGGACGCTTGCTACCGGCCGCGGCCTCCACCTTCTTGACGAGGTGGTGATCGACGAACGGGCCCTTCTTGAGTGAACGTGCCATGGTCGATTAGCCCCTACGATCGCGGACGATGAATTGTTCGGTGCGCTTGTTATGGCGCGTCTTGTAACCCTTGGTCGGGACACCCCACGGGGTGACCGGATGCGGATTACCCTGACCGGCCTTCGCCTCACCACCACCGTGCGGGTGGTCGACAGGGTTCATGGCCGCACCGCGAACGGTCGGACGCACGCCGCGCCAGCGCTTGGCGCCCGCCTTGCCCAGCTTCTCGAGGTTGTGCTCGTCGTTGCCGACTTCGCCGATGGTGGCGCGGCACTCGGACGGCACCTTGCGCATTTCGCCGGAGCGCAGACGCAGGGTGGCGTAGATGCCTTCACGCGCGACCAGCTGCACCGCGGCGCCGGCGGCACGCGCGATCTGCGCGCCCTTGCCCGGCTTCAGCTCGATCCCGTGGACGGTGGTACCGACCGGGATGTTGCGCAGCGGCAGGGTGTTGCCGGTCTTGATCGGCGCATCCGAACCGGCGATCACTTGGTCGCCGGCCTTCAGGCCCTTCGGCGCGATGATGTAGCGGCGCTCGCCGTCGGCGTAGCACAGCAGGGCGATATGGGCGGTGCGGTTGGGATCGTATTCGATCCGCTCCACGCGCGCCGGGATACCTTCCTTGTTGCGCTTGAAGTCGATGACGCGGTAGTGCTGCTTGTGGCCACCGCCGACGTGGCGGGTGGTGATGCGGCCGTGGTGGTTACGACCACCGGACTTGCTCTGCTTTTCCACCAGTGCAGCGTGCGGGGCGCCCTTGTGCAGATCGGGCGTGACCACGCGCACGGCCGAACGACGGCCTGCGGAGGTGGGCTTGAATTTCATCAATGGCATGGGATGTACCTCAGGCCTTGGCCGTTACGTCGATGGACTGGCCTTCGGCCAGACGCACGTACGCCTTGCGCCAATCGCCGCGACGACCGCTGCGCGAACGGAAGGACTTATTCTTGCCCTTGACGTTCAACACGTTGACCGACTCGACCTTGACGTCGAACAGCTGCTCGACCGCGGCCTTGACATCGGCCTTGGTGGCTTCGTTCGAAATCTCGAAGACGTACTGATTGGAGAGTTCCTGCAGGCGCGCGGTCTTTTCGGAGACACGCGGAGCGCGCAGCACGCTGAAGATTTTTTCGTTGCTGCTCATGCCAGCCACTCCTCGACCTTCTTGACCGCATCGGCGGTGATCACGACCGTATCGGCCCCGACCAGCGACACCGGATCCAGGCCCTGCACGTCGCGCACTTCCACGTAGGGAAGGTTGCGGGCGGACAGGTACAGATGCTCGGACGCTTCTTCGGTCACGATCAGCGGGCGCTTGCCCACTTCCAGACCCTTCAGCTTCTCGACCAGGCCCTTGGTCTTGCTGGCCTCGACGTCGAACGCGTCGACGACCATCAGGCGGCCCTGGCGGTTCAGTTCCGAGAGGATCGCGCAAATGGCCGCGCGGTACATCTTGCGGTTGACCTTCTGCTCGAAGCTGCGCGGCTTGGCCGCGAAGGTCACGCCACCGCCGACGAAGATCGGAGCGGTCAGCGCGCCGTGGCGAGCGCCACCGCCCTTCTGCTTCTTCGACTTCTTGGTGGTGCCGTTGACTTCCGAACGCGTCTTCTGCGCCTTGGTGCCGGCGCGGCCGGCGTTGCGATAGGCGACGACGACCTGGTGAACCAGATCCTCGCTGAAATCGCGGCCGAACACGGCGTCGGAGACCGAGACCTTGTTGTTGCTACCCGTGATAACGAGTTCCATCGTCATCTCTCCTTATGCCTTGCTAGCCGGACGCACGATCACGTCGCCACCGGCAGCGCCAGGCACAGCGCCGCGAATGGCGATCAGGCCACGCTCGACGTCGACCTTGACCACTTCCAGATTCTGCGTGCTCTGCTGCACCGCGCCCATGTGGCCGGACATCTTCTTGCCCGGGAAAACGCGACCCGGGGTCTGGCGCTGACCCAGCGAACCCGGCGCGCGATGCGACAGCGAGTTACCGTGGGTGGCATCGCCCATGCGGAAGTTGTGCCGCTTGATGGTGCCCTGGAAGCCCTTACCCTTGGTGACGCCCTGGACGTCGACCTTCTGGCCGACGGCGAAGATGTCCGCCTTGATTTCGCCGCCGACGGCGAACTCGCCCAGCTGCGCGTCCTCGACGCGGAACTCCCACAGGCCGCGACCCGCTTCGACCTTCGCCTTGGCGAAATGGCCGGACGCCGGCTTGTTGACCAGCGCGGCGCGACGGGCGCCCACGGTGATCTGCACGGCGCTGTAGCCGTCGGCTTCGACGGTCTTGAGCTGGGTGATGCGGTTCGGGGTCGCTTCGATCAGGGTGACCGGGATGGAGCGGCCGTCTTCGGTGAAGACGCGGCTCATGCCGGCCTTGCGGCCCACGAAGCCCAACGAATACTTCTTCGTCATGGTCGTAGTCCTCAGGTCAACTTGATCTGGACATCGACGCCAGCCGCGAGCTCGAGCTTCATCAGCGCGTCCACGGTCTTGTCGTTGGGGTCGACGATGTCGAGCACGCGCTTGTGCGTGCGGGTCTCGTACTGGTCACGCGCGTCCTTGTCGACGTGCGGGGAAACGAGGATGGTGTAGCGTTCGATCTTGGTCGGCAGCGGGATCGGGCCACGCACTTGCGCGCCGGTCCGCTTGGCCGTCTCGACGATCTCGCTGGCCGAACGGTCGATCAAACGATGATCGAACGCCTTCAGCCGAATCCGGATCTTTTGGTCCGCCATGACGGTGGGTTCCTTCGTTAAAAGAGCGACGGGCAAGGCCTCTGGGATACCTGCCCCGGTTGTTTCCTGATGTCGTACCGCAGAGCATCCGGCTCGGCGGGGGCATTCCTCCGCCCCAAAAACTGGGGCAGACCAGTCGACCCGGCCTGCCCAGACGGAAAAGTATAATGCGCAGCTAGAGCAGCGTCAACAACCCGGGGCTGTTGAGTGCTCCATGCGACGCGACCTTCCCGGTCCTGCGAACACGAGCGGCGTCCTGCCTCTCTTTTCGCTGTCTTACCGGCGCCCTACCCAGGAACGCCGAGCCGCGCATTATAGCGACGACTTCACGCCTCCGCAACACCTCGCGCCAACAAATCGCCAGAACGTTCGCACACTCGGAAACGACGAAGGGCCGACTTGCGCCGACCCTTCGCGATGCCGGCGACCGAGGTCGCTGGCGATTCCAGCCGGCGGCCTGCGCCGCCGGA
>NZ_NMPP01000089.1:0-2147 GCF_009192885.1 Xanthomonas sp. LMG 12462
CCCCGGCACCTGCGCCACCAGCGACCGCTCGCGATATTGCGTCGACACCGGACCGCGACCCAGCGCCAGCAGCGTATCCAGAGACGAAGCGGCATGCACCGGCAGCGCCTGCAGCGGCGTCTGCGGCGCCGCCGCCACCGCCTCCAGCACGGCCACGTACGCCTGGCCCAGCCGCGCGATCGTCGCCGCCTCGAACAGGCTGCGCGCATAGTTCCAGCGCAGCCGCGCCCCGTCACCGGTCTCGGTCACCGACAGCTGCAGGTCGAACTTCGCCGGCTCCTCGCCTCCCTCCAGCCCGCTCACCTCCAGCCCCGGCAGCGTCAGCGCCACCCGCGCGTTGTTGCGCATCGACAACAGCACCTGGAACAGCGGGCCGTGGCTCAGGCTGCGCACCGGCTTGAGTTCGTCCACCAGCATCTCGAACGGCACCTCCTGGTGCGTGTACGCCTCCAGGATCCGGTCGCGCCGCGCCTGCAACAGCTCCACGAACGGCGCCTGCGGCGCGATCTGCGTGCGCAGCACCAGCGTGTTCACGAAGAACCCGATCAGCGGCTCCACGTCCGGGTGCAGGCGGCCGGCGATCGGCGTGCCGATCACGATGTCCCGCTCCCCGCTCCAGCGCCACAGCACCGTCGCCAGCGCCGCCTCCAGCACCATGAACAGGCTCGCCCCGTGCGCCTGGCCCAGCGCGCCCAGCGCCGCCAGCGTCGGCGCCGGCAGCGCCACTTCCCACTGGCCGCCGTCGAAGCGCTGCTGCGCCGGACGTGCCGCATCCAGCGGCAGGCTGTGCACCACCGGCAACTGCGCCAGCTGTTCCCGCCAGTACCCCAGGTGGCCCTGCAGCGTCGCGCCCTGCAACCGCTGCCGTTGCCATGCCGCATAGTCGGCGTACTGCACCGGCAGCGCCGCCAGCGCCGCCGCCTCCCCGCGCACCTGCGCCGCGTACAGCGCGGCGAACTCCTGCACCAGCACTCCCACCGACCAGCCATCGCTGGCGATGTGGTGCATCGTGAACAGCAGCGCATGCCGCTGCGCCTGCAACTGCAGCAGCCGGCAGCGCAGCATCGGCCCGCGTTCCAGGTCGAACGGCTGCCGCGCCTCCTCCTCGCGCTGCTGCTGCAGTGCCTGGGCCTGCGCTGCCGCGTCCAGCTCGCGCAGGTCCTGTTCCAGCAGCGGCACCGTCGCTTCCGCCACGATCACCTGCACCGCCTGCCCGTCCTGTTCGGCGTACACCGTGCGCAGCACTTCGTGCCGCGCCACCAGCGCCGCCAGCGCCGCGCGCAGCGCCGTCCGGTCCAGGTCCCCGTCCAGTTGCAGCGCTACCGGCATGTTGTACTGCGCACTGCCGCCTTCGAGCCGGTCGATGAACCACAGCCGTTGCTGGGCGAAGGACAGCGCCAGCGGCTGCTCGCGCGGCAGCACCGGGATCGGCGCATAGTCCTGCGCCCGCACCCCGTCCACGTAGCGACCCAGCCCCTGCAGCGTCGGCTGCTCGAACAGCGCCCGTACCGGCACCGGCTTGCCCAGCCGCTTGCCGATCTCGCTCACGATCCGCGTGGCCAGCAGCGAGTGACCGCCCAACGCGAAGAAGTTCGCCTCGGTGCTGATCCGCTCCTGGCCCAGCACCGCTTCCCAGATCTGCGCCAGCGCCTGTTCGGTCGGCGTGCGCGGGGCGCTGTAGGCCGCTTCGCGCACCTGCACCTGCGGCAGCGCCGCCCGGTCCAGCTTGCCGTTGGCCGTCAGCGGCAGCGCCACCAGCACCACGTACGCCGTCGGCTGCATGTAGCCCGGCAGTACCTGGCTCAGCGCCTGCTGCAGCGACTGCGTCCAGGCCGCATCTGCCTCCTCTAGTGCGTCCGTCTGATCCGCGTGTAGCGGCATCGCCGGCACCACGTAGGCCACCAACCGCGCCTGCGCGCCCTCCCCGCTCACCACCACCGCTGCCTCGCGCACCGTCGCTTGCGCCCGCAGCTGGCTCTCGATCTCCCCCAGTTCGATCCGATACCCGCGCAGCTTCACCTGCGCATCCAGACGCCCCAGGTACTCCAGCGTCCCGTCGTTGCGCCAGCGCACCCGGTCGCCGCTGCGGTACACCCGCTCCCCGGCCACCCATGGGCTGGGCAGGAACCGCTGCGCCGTCAGGTCCG
>NZ_NMPP01000009.1:0-70433 GCF_009192885.1 Xanthomonas sp. LMG 12462
GGGGTGAGGGTAGGGCGCGAAGCGCATGCGGTGTTTCGACTGCACGAGGCTGCGCCCTTACCCTCATCCGCCCCTTCGGGGCACCTTCTCCCGGAGGGAGAAGGGACGTACAAGCCCCTCTCCCTGCGGGAGAGGGGTTGGGGTGAGGGTAGGTGCGCGAAGCGCATGCGGTGTTTCGACTGCACGAGGCTGCGCCCTTACCCTCATCCGCTCCTTCGGGGCACCTTCTCCCGGAGGGAGAAGGAGGTACAAGCCCCTCTCCCTGCGGGAGAGGGGTTGGGGTGAGGGTACGGACGCGAAGCGCATGCTGCATGTTGACTGCGCGAGGCTTCGCCCGCGCCCTCGTCTGTCTCTTCGGCGCACCTCGCTCGCAATACCTCTTGGAAGAGCGTCGTTGGTCATGGCATGCCGCTGCACTGGTTGGGGTGCATGCTTTGGCGAGCGGCTATGATGGGGACAGTTGCCACGGACCCGACCATGTTCCCCAGACTCCCGCCCGTCACCCAAGCGCTGCTGATCGGCAACGTCGTGGTGTTCCTGCTGCAGATGCTGCTCGGCATGGACACCTTCGATCCCTTCATGCTGTGGCCGATCGGTGCCTTCGATGCGTTCTCGCCCGGGCAGAACTTCCAGCTCTGGCAGTTGCTGACCTACGGCTTCCTGCATGGCAACTTCCCGCATCTGCTGTTCAACATGCTGGCGCTGTACATGTTCGGCGGGCCGCTGGAGCAGACCTGGGGCAACAAGCGCTTCCTGACCTACTACCTGGTCTGCGTGGCCGGCGCCGGCCTGTGCCAGTTGCTGGTCGGTTGGTGGATGCTGAGCAATGGCAGCCAGCCGCTGCCGGTCATGGGGGCCTCGGGTGGCGTTTTTGGCTTGCTGCTGGCCTTCGGCATGCTGTTCCCGAACCAGCGGGTGATGCTGCTGTTCCCGCCGATCCCGATGAAGGCGCGCACCTTCGTGATCGTGTTCGGTGCGCTGGAACTGCTGATGGGCTTCACCGGCTGGCAGCCGGGCGTGGCGCATTTCGCGCATCTGGGCGGCATGTTGTTCGGCTGGCTGATGATCCGCTACTGGCGCGGCCAGCCGCCGTTCGGCAAGCGCAAGCCGCCGCGTCCGCGCATCGTGCGCTGAGCGGAAACGCCTGCGGCTGCTGCGCGCCGCAGGCGCGGCGCCGGCGGCACGTTTTCCCGACTCCTGAACGCAAGACGGCGCGGTTGCCCGCGCCGTCTTGCTGTGTGTGCCTGGCCGGCGGCTAGCGCCGGCACCGGCTCACGGCCACAGGTGGATCTGTTCGGCCTCGCTGCGCACCATCGGCTGGCCGGGCTTGCAGGTGAAGGTCGCGGCGAAGGCGGGCAGGTTGGCCAGCGCGCCGTTGGTGCGCCAGCGGCCGGGCGCGTGCACGTCGGCGGTGACCCGCTGCACGGCTTCGTTCGGCGACAGCTGCTGTGCCCACAGGCCGGCCCAGGCCTTGTAGAACGCCTGCTTGCTTGCCTCGTTGGCGGTCGGTTGCGCGGCGCTGTAGGCCTGCCAGGCCAGTTCGACGCTGCCGATGTCGGTCAGGTCCTCGTCCTGGGTCAGCGGGCCGTTGACCTTGGCGCCCTTCACGCCCGGGAAGTCGTAGGCGCCGTACTGCGCGGCGGTACGGGCGGCCAGCGCGTTCCAGGCGCTCTTGTCTTCCGGGGTCCACCAGTTGCGCAACTGGCCCTGCGCGTCGACCTGGCTGCCCTTGCTGTCGATGGCGCCGATCAGCTCGTGCGCGACCATCGCGCCGTAGGCGCCGTACAGCGTCGCGGCGTCGCCGCCGGCCGCGTACACCGGCGGCTGCAGCACCGCGGCGGTGACGATCAGGCGGTTCTGGGCGATGTCGTAGGTCAGCGCCGGCTGCTGCGGCAGCACGTCCCAGCGGCGGTCGGCGTTGCCCTTGCCGATGCGCTTCATCTCCTCGCGGTGCCGCCAGGTGGAGGCGATCAGCATGTTGCCGCCGAAGCTGCCGCGGCCCATCGGCTGCAGGGTGTAGTCGAGGTCGCGGCGCGGCGCGCCGACCTCGATCTTCAGTGCGGTCAGCTTGGCCTGCGCCTCGGTGCGCGCCGGCTCGCTCAGCCAGGTGCTGCGCTTGACCGCGGCGATCTGCGCGTCGCGCACCTGATCGGCGATGGTCTCGGCCTGGCGGCGGGTGTCGGCCGACAGGTAGCGGGCCACGTACTCGCGGCCCAGCATCGGGCCGGCGGCGACGTTGATCGCGTCCAGCACCTGCGCCCAGCGCGGCGGCGGCGCGACCTGGCCCTGCAGCACGCGGCCGCGGAACTCGAAGCTGGCGTCGCGGAAGCTCTTGGACAGGTACGGCGCCATCGCATCGCCCACGCGCCAGCGCAGGTAGGCCTTCCACTGCTCGGGCTTGATGCTGACGATCATGCCGTCGAGCTGCTTGAACATGTCCGGGTCGGCCATCGACACCAGGTCATCGTTGACGCCCTGCGCCTTGAGGAAGGCGTCGAGCTGCAGGTTGCGGTATTGCTTGTTCAACTCCTTGGTGGAGATCGGCGCGTAGTTGTTGAACGGGTTGTTGATGCCGGACAGCGACTTGGCGCTGCGCGCCAACGCGGTCTCGATCTGCAGCACCGACTGGGCGTCGGCCTCGAGGCGGTCGGCCGGGGTGCCGGTCAGGGTCAGAATCTGCTTGACGTAGGTGCGGTAGCGGCCCATCAGCGCCATGGTGTCGGCGTCGGTGCGGGTGTAGAACGCCGGGTCAGGCAGGCCCATGCCGCCCTGCATGAAGTAGCCGATGTGGCGGTCCAGCGCCTTCAGGTCGACGTCGGCGCCGAAGTTGAACGCGACCGGGATGCCGATCTGGTGCAGCGCGGCGATCGAGGCCGGCACGTCCTTGGCCTTCTTGATCGCATCGATGCGGCCGAGCAGCGGCGCGATCGGGTTGGAGCCGTCCTTCTCGACGGCGGCCTCGTCCAAGCCGCTGGCCCAGAAATCGCCCAGCGCCTTCTGCACCGCGTTCTGCGGCGACTGCATGGAGGCGTCGAGCAGGTCGCGCTGCTGTTGCTGGGTGCGCTCGGCCAGCTGGCCCAGCGCGGTGACCGCGCCGGTCTGCGGCACCGGGTTCTGCTTCAGCCAGTCGGCGTTGGCATCGTCGTAGAAGTCGCTGCAGGCGGCGCTGATCGGCGGGGCCTTGGGCGCGGCGGCGCGCTTCTTCTTGGGCGCGGCATCGGCGGCGGAGGCGAGGGCGATCAGGCCGAGGGCGACGGCGAGGGCAAGCGGACGGGCATTGGGCATCGGGAACGCATCCGGTCAGGATTAAAGTCGGCGGAGTTTAACAAGCTGCGGTGTGCAACTGTGGCGATGATGCGCGTCCACGTCCCCACCGGATTCAGCGGGGGACGCCGACAGGCACGGGCGCCGGTGGCCGGGCAGGGCGGTCGGCATCGCCACCGCCGTCGCAGGCCGACGCCCACGCAAAGAAAAGGCCCGGACAAGCCGGGCCTTTTCGCGGGACGGCGGTGACGCCGTCGCTTACCAGATCACCACGCGCTTGTCGCCGCTGCGCACCATCGGCGCGCCCGGCTTGCACTGGAACGCGGTGGCGAAGGCCTCCAGGTTCGACGGCGCGCCGATCGCGCGGAACTGCGCCGGGGCGTGCGGGTCGGTGGTCAGGCGCACCATCGCGTTCTGCGGGGTGTACTTGGTGCGCCACACCGTGGCCCAGTTGATGAAGAAGTTCTGGTCGCGGCTCATGCCGCCGACCTTCGGGTCGTCCTTGCCCTCGGTGGCCTTCTTCATGGCGTCGTAGGCGGTGGTGATGCCGCCCAGGTCGGCGATGTTCTCGCCCAGGGTCAGCTTGCCGTTGACGTGCTTGCCGTCGACTTCGTAGCCGTCGAACTGCTGCACCAGCTTGCCGGTGAGCGCGGAGAACTTCTTGGCGTCGGCCGGGGTCCACCAGTTCTCGAAGTTGCCGGTCGGCCCGAAGCGCGCGCCCTGGTCGTCGTAACCGTGGGTCATCTCGTGGCCGATCACCGCGCCGATGCCGCCGTAGTTGAACGCGTCGTCGGCCTTGGGGTCGAAGAACGGCGGCTGCAGGATCGCCGCCGGGAACACGATCTCGTTCTGCAGCGGGTTGTAGTAGGCGTTGACCGTCTGCGGGGTCATGCCCCACTCGGTCTTGTCCACCGGCTTGCCGATCTTGCTGAGGTTGTACTTGTAGTTGAACGCGGTGGCGGCGCGCACGTTGTCCAGGTAGCTGTCGCGCTGGGTGCTCAGGCTGGCGTAGTCGCGCCACTTGTCCGGGTAGCCGATCTTCGGGGTGAAGGTCTTCCACTTGTCCAGGGCCTTGGCCTTGGTCTCGTCGCTCATCCAGGTCAGCTTCTCCAGGCGCGCCTTCAGCGCCTGGCTCAGGTTCTCGACCAGTTGCTGCATCTTGGCCTTGTCGTCGGCCGAGAAGGCGACCTTGACGTACATCTGGCCCATCGCCTCGCCGGCGCCTTCGTTGATGCTGCCGAGCACGCGCTTCCAGCGCGGCTTCATCTCGGCCTGGCCGTTGAGTTCCTTGCCGTAGAAGGCGAAGTTTTCCTGCGCGAAGGCGTCGCTCAGGTACGGCGAGGCGCTGTCCACGGTATGGAAGCGCAGGTAGGCGCGCCACACCGACGGGTCGGTGTCGCCCAGCGCCTTGCTCACTTCCTGGTGGAAGGCCGGGATCGCCAGCGAGAACTTCTCCGGCACGGCCACGCCCTGCGACTCGAAGAACTTGGTCCAGGGGAAGTTCGGGGTCAGCTTGTCGGCGTCGGCCGGGGTGACCGGGTTGTAGGACAGCTCGGCGTCGCGCGAGAGCTGCTCGCTGGACTTGGACACCTTGGCCAGGCGCGTTTCCAGCGCCACCACGTCCTGCGCCTGCTTGGCCGCGTCGGCCGCCGGCACGCCGGCCAGCTCCAGCACCTTGGCCACGTGCGCCTGGTAGGCCTTGAGCTTGTCCTGCTTGTCGGCGTCGAAGTAGTAGCTGCGGTCGGGCAGGCCGAGGCCGCCCTGCATGGCGTAGGCCATGTTCATCGCCGAATTCTTGAAGTCCGCCTCGGCGCCGAAGCCGAACAGGCCGTTCTCGCCCTTGGCCGCGCTCTGGCGCAGGTACTCGGCCACCGCCGGGCCGTCCTTGAGGCCGTCGATCGCGGCCAGGTCGGCCTTCAGCGGCGCGATGCCCTGGGCGTTGATCTTGGCTTCGTCCATGCCCGAGGACCAGAAGTCGCCGACGATCTTCTCCACGCCCTGCGGGTTGGCCGCGGCGGCGGCCTGTTCGGCTAGCTGGTGCTGCGCCGCGACCGAGCGCTCGTCCAGGATCGAGAACGCGCCCCAGCTGCTGCGGTCCTTGGGGATCTCGTTGGCGGCCAGCCACTTGCCGTTGACGTAGCCGTTGAAGTCGTCGCAGGCGTTCTTGCTGGCGTCCAGGTCGTCGACGTTGAAGGCGTTGTAGGCCGGCAGCTTGCTGGTGTCGAGCTTGAGGTCGGTCGACGCCGCGGCCGGGGCGGCGGCCGGCGCGGACTTGGCGGCATCGGCGGCGGGCGCGGCGCTCTCGGGCTTGTTGCAGCCGGTCAGCGCGGCGCTCACGGCCAGGGTCAACAGCAGCATCTTGGGATTGCGAAGGGTCACAGGCAGGCTCCAGGCCGACGTGGATAAAGGAATGGCCCGCACGGGCCGTGGCGAGACTCTACGCCGCCACTGCAGGTTTCAGGGGTGTCGAAGGTCATGGGTGGCCCTGGCCATTGGGCCGCAGGACGGCGTTGCCGCCTGCCATCGGCAGGCCCGCCGGCGCTGGCTTACCATGCGGCCATGACCCGCGAACCGCCATGCGATGCCCTGATCGTCGGCGCCGGCCACAACGGCCTGGTCTGCGCCGCCTACTTGGCGCGGGCCGGCTGGAAGGTGACGGTGCTGGAGCGGCGCGGCGTGGTCGGCGGCGCCGCGGTGACCGAGGAGTTCCACCCCGGGTTCCGCAACTCGGTGGCGTCCTACACCGTGTCGCTGCTGCAGCCGAAGGTGATCGCCGACCTGGATCTGGCCGGCCACGGCCTGCGCATCGTGCCGCGCCGGCGCAACAACTTCCTGCCGTTGCCGGATGGGCGCTACCTGCTGACCGGCGCCGGCCACACTCAGGCCGAACTGGCCAAGTTCTCCGCGCGCGACGCCGCGCGCCTGCCGGCCTACGAGGCGCGGCTGGAGGGCATCGCCGACGTGCTGCGCGCGCTGGCGTTGCAGCCGGCCCCCAACGTCACCGATGGCGGCTGGCTGCAGGCACTGCCCGAGCTGCTGCGCGCCGGCCGCCTCGGGCGCCGCCTGCATGCGCTGGATGCGGAGCTGCGCCAGGACCTGCTGGACCTGTTCACCATCTCCGCCGCCGAGTATCTGCAGCGCTGGTTCGAGAGCGACGCGGCGCAGGCGCTGTTCGGTTTCGACGGCATCGTCGGCAACTACGCCAGCCCGTACACGCCGGGATCGGCCTACGTGCTGCTGCACCACGTGTTCGGCGAGAGCAACGGGGTGAAGGGCGCCTGGGGCCATGCGCTGGGCGGCATGGGCGCGATCACCCAGGCCATGGCCCGTGCGGCCACTGCGGCCGGCGCGCGCATCCGCACCGATGCGGGCGTGCGCGAGATCCTGGTCGAGGGCGGACGCGCGGTCGGCGTGGTCACCGAGCAGGGCGAGCGCCTGCGGGCGCGGCACGTGGTCGCCAACGTCAATCCCAAGCTGCTGTACGAACGCCTGCTCGATCCGGCGCACGTGCCGGCCGCCACCCGCGAGCGCATGGCGCACTGGCGCTGCGGTTCCGGCACGTTCCGCATGAACGTGGCGCTGTCGCGGCTGCCCAGTTTCAGCGCGCTGCCGGGGCCGGGCGATCATCTCACCGCCGGCATCGTGCTGGCGCCGAGCCTGGACTACATGGACCGCGCCTACCACGACGCGCGCCGGCACGGCTGGTCGCGCGAACCGATCGTCGAACTGCTGATTCCCAGCACCCTGGACGATGGCCTGGCGCCGCCCGGCCAGCACGTGGCCAGCCTGTTCTGCCAGCACGTCGCGCCGCTGTTGCCGGACGGGCGCAGCTGGGACGCGCACCGCGAGGAGGTCGCCGACCTGATGATCGCCACCGTCGAGCGCTACGCGCCGGGCTTCGCCGCCTCGGTGCTGGGCCGGCAGGTGCTGAGCCCGCTGGACCTGGAGCGCACCTTCGGGCTGATCGGCGGCGACATCTTCCACGGCGCGCTGAGCCTCAACCAGTTGTTCAGTGCCCGGCCGATGCTTGGCCAGGCGGCGTATCGCGGTGCGATTCCCGGTCTGTTCCTGTGCGGCTCCGGCACCCACCCCGGCGGCGGCGTGACCGGCGCGCCCGGCCACAATTCGGCGATGGCGCTGCTGCGCGGTTGAGCGGCGGCGGACGGTAGCGGCAAGAAAAAAAGAACCCTGGCATGGCGACCAGGGCGAGGGAAAGGCGCGGCGCGTGCAGCGCGCCGCGCGTGCCACGGCGGCGCGCCGTGGCGTTGTCTGCGCCAGCGTCAGGGCGCGCCGGCGTGCGCGGATGCGCTCGGTCGTGCCGCGGAACCGCCCAGGTGCGAGTCGAAGAACCCCAGCATTCGGGTGTAGAGGTTGAGGTTGTTCTCTTCCTTGTAGAAGCCGTGGCCTTCGCCGGACTGCACGATCATGCCTTCGGGCGGGTTGCCGGCCGCCTGCAGCGCCTTGGCCAGCGCCTCGGTGTGCTCCGGCGGACAGCGGTCGTCGCGTGCACCGGCGGCGAGGTAGATCGGCAGCGTCAGCGCCTGCACGTGGTTGATCGGCGACATCCGCTCCTGCTCGGCACTGGTGCTGCCGAAGGCGCGCAGCAGATAGCGCCTGCCGCTCTCGCTCTTGCTGGTGTCGCTGAGCCGCAACTGGATCTTGGCGTCGTACATGCCGACGTAGCCGAACGCGCAGCGGAACAGCCCCGGCGCGCGCACCGGCGCCATCATCGCGGCGTAGCCGCCGAAGCTGCCGCCGTAGATGCAGATCCGCGACGGATCGGCCAGACCCTGCTGGATGGCGTACTGGGTGCCGTCGACGATGTCGTTGAGGATGCCGCCGTCCCACTGCCCGTAGGCGCGGTCCATGAACGCCTTGCCGAAGCCGCCGGAGCCGCGGTAGTTGAGTTGCAGCGTGGCGTAGCCGCGGCTGGCGAACAGTTGCGCCTCCGAATGGAAGCCCCAGTTGTCGCGCGGCCCCATCGGTCCGCCGTGCACGTTGACGATCAGCGGCAGGTGCTTCGCCTGCGCTCCGGCCGGCACGGTGAGGTAGCCGTGGATGCGCAGCCCGTCACGCGCGGTGAACTGGATCGGCGTGATCGTGGCCATCTTCGCCGCATCGATCCAGGGCCGGCTCTTCATCAGGAAGCGCGCCTTGCCGGTGGCGCGCTCGTACAGGTACAGCTCGCCGGGATTCTGGTCGCTGCGCACGCTGACCACGATGGTGTCGCCATTGCGGGTGGCGCTGGCGAAGTCGACGTACTGGCCAGGAAAGGCCGCGGCCAGGCTGGCGTACAACGCTGCGTCCGGATGCGCCTCGTCGATCAGCTTGACCTGCGGCGCGCCGGCTTCGGTGACCACCGCCAGCGCGGTGTCCGAGCCGTCGGTGGCGGTGATGGTGCGCGCGACCTCGCTGGTGGGGTCCTGGAACAGGGCGACGAAGCCGCCGCTGCGCGGATCCAGATACCCGAACGCGCCGGGCGCCTTGCCGTCGTCGCGGGTGGCATAGACGCGGCCGTTGGCGGTGGACCAGGCGATGTCCAGGCGCGCGCCATCGGCCTTGCTGGCGTTGATGAGCTCCCACTTGCCGTCCTTCAGCGCGTACACCTCGCTGTGGCTGTCGTAGCCGGTGTCCTCGTCCTTGTCGCTCTGGCAGGTGGCGAAGGCGGGTTGCTTGGTCGCGTCCAGGGCGATGGAACAGTTCGTCTTCGGCGCGCGGCCCAGCGATTTGCGCCGCCCGCTGAGGGTGTCGATCATCACCACTTCGGTGCCGGCACCTTCCGAGGAGCGCGGGTAGCGCACCTGCATGACCACGTTCTGCTCGTCGTCGCGCAGCGTGTCGAGCAGGGAGAACGATTCGCGGCCCACGCTCTTGCCGCGTTGGGTGACGCCCTGGGTGCCGTATTCGATCAGGGTGCGCGGCTGGCCGCCGTCGGCGTCGACCGCGAACCACTCGCCGGTGCCCATCGGCCGCTCGAACGAACCGACCTTCTTGACCGCGGTGAACAGCAGCCGCTTGCGGCCGGTCCAGTAGAACGCGCCGACGCTCTTGCCGTCCGGCAGCACGTTGACCTTGATCGGCTTGAGGTCGCGCGTGCCGAGCACGGTCAGCACGTCCTGCTCGCCGCGGTCCACGGTCAGCGCCAGGTATTCGCCGTCCGGCGAAATCTTCACCGCGCTGTAGGTGGGACGTTTGACGAAATCCGCAATGGGCGGGGGAGCCGCCGCGGCGATGCCGACGTGCAGGCACAGCCCCAACGCGCAGAAAGTAACGAGTCGTTTCACAAGAATCCTTTTTGCGTGGTTGCATACAGCGAGAGCCCGATGCCGGGCTCTCGCTGACCTCCAGTGCGCGTGGTGCGGCTCAGCGGAAGCGGTACTGGAACTCCGCCGCCACTTCGCGGCCGTACGGGCTGTAGGCGCGCCAAAAGTACGGATACGTGTTGTAGCCGCTGTCCTTCGGATGCGTCTTGTCGAACACGTTGTTGACGTAGAAGTTGACCGTCAGCTTGTCGGTCAGCTTCTTGCCCACGTTGGCGTTCCAGATGAAGTACGGCGCGATGCGGCCGGTCTCCTGCCAGTTCGGCAGGCTGCCGTAGCGGATCATGAACACCGCCGCCTGCCAGTCGTTCCTCTGCCAGGTCGCGGTGGTGCGGATGCGGCTGCGGAAGTCGAAGTTGCCCAGGTCGTCGCGGTAATCGAGGATCGGGTCGCCCTTGAACTCGGCCGACTTCTGCTCGAGGGTGTGCGAGTAGCCCACCTGGAAGCGGAAGTCGCCCAGCCGGTCGGTGTCCAGGCGGTAGTCCAGCGACGCATCGATGCCCTTGGTGCCGAGGAACGCGCGGTTGATCGGACCGCGGCGGATCTCGGTGATCTGGCCGTCGTTCGGCGTGCCCGGCGCGTTGAGGCGGGTGACCCGCGACAGCATGTCGTTGCAGAACGCCGAGCCCGGCGCACCCAGGGTGAACGGGTTGCGGTTGCGGGTCAGCCCGGTCACGCAGCCGGCTTCGCCGTCGAGGATGTAGGTGGAGGTGATGTCGGCCACCACGTTCTTCAGGCGGATGTCGTAGTAGTCGGCGGTGACCGACAAGCCGTCGAGCACGTCCCACACGAAGCCGGCGGTCCACGACGTGCCGGTTTCCTCGGAGAGGTTGGTGGTGCCCTGGCGCACGCCGTAGGCGGTGTAGTTCACGGTGGTGTCCGAGGTCGGGCACTGCGCCGCGGCGCGGCCGCTTTCCAGGCAGCGACGGGTGTCGAAGATGCTGGAGAACGAACCGCTGCGATCGGCGAACACGTAGTGCAGGTCCGGCGCGCGGAAGCTGGTGGAGTAGGAGCCGCGGAACAGCAGATTGTCCAGCGGACGCCATTCCAGGCCGGCGTTCCAGGTCTTGGCGTCGTCCACCGCGGTGACGTCGTCGTATTTGTCCAGGCGTCCGGCCAGGTGCGCCTTCAGCGAGCTGAGGATCGGAATCGACAGCTCCACGCCCAGCGCGTAGCGGTCGCGCTTGCCGCCGCCGCCGGTGCCGGTGAGGTTGTACGGACGGTCGGTGCCGGTGTAGTCGGGCAGGATGCGCGGGTCGGCATTGAGCTTGTATTCCTGCTGCGAGGCTTCGACCACGCCGGCGAAGCCCAGCGCGCCGGCCGGCAGCTCGAACAGGTCGCCGGAGAGCACGAAGCTGCCCTGGTTGACGTGCGAGTTGGCGTCGGTCTTGACCGTGGTGCTCAACGCCGCGAACTGGTCCGGGGTCAGTGCGCTGTAGTAGCGCTGCTGGTTCAGGCGATACACCGGATAGGTGACGCCGCCGACCACGCGGGTGCCCAGTTGCTGGCCGAGGAAGTAGTCGTTGACCGCCGAGGCCATCAGGCGCGGGCGATCGACCTTCACCTTGTACTCGGCGCGCGACAGGGTCAGGTCCCAGTCGAAGCGGTCGCCCAGCTTGCCGCGCAGGCCGGCGGCGAAGTCGTAGGACTTCTCCTTGTTGCGCGCCATCAGGTGCTCGACGCCGCCGGCTTCCTGCGGGGCGAACACGCGCTGCGCGTCGACCAGCGCGTTGAAGCCGGGATCGAACCACAGCGCGCCACTGGTGCGGCCGGACCAGAACTGGGTGCCCGAGGTGTACTTGGACTCGGACGACCAGGCCTGCAGGCTGGCCCAGCCCTGCAGGCCGCCTTCGAAATCGAAGGTGCCGTAGGCGTAGCCGGACAGGTCGTTGTTCTCGTTGCGGATGGTCTGGTAGGCCGGATCCTTGAAGGTGCCGCAGGCCTGGCCGAGGTTGGTGATGGCGCCGGCGGCGCTGGCGCTGCGGTAGTTCCAGCGCACCCACTCGTCGCCCAACTGTTCGCAGGCGCCGGCCGGCGGCGCGAAGTAGGAGTTGGTGGTCGAGCCGGTGCGGCGGCGCACGCGCATGGTGCCGGTCGGCTGGATGCCGACGAAAGCCGGCGGGAACGGGTTGTCCAGCGACGAATCCATGAAGTCGCGCTGGTAGCCGTACAGTGGCTCGCCGGCGGTGTACTCGAAGGCGTAGGTCAGGCTCCAGCGGTCGCCGGTCTTGCCGCCGATCCACTGGAAGTCGCCGGTGTCGCCGCCGCCGCGGGTCAGGGTGCTGCCGCGCAGCTTGACCAGGTCGCCCTCGTAGTTGGTCTTGAGGATGACGTTGACCACGCCGGCGACCGCGTCGGATCCGTAGATGGCCGAGGCGCCGCCGGCGAGGATCTCGATGCGGTCGACCGCCGCGGCCGGGATATTGCCGAAGTTGGCGAAGTTGCTCTGGCCGTTGTAGGGCAGCGGGTAGTCCGCGGCGCGGCGCCCGTTGATCAGCAGCAGGGTGCGGCCGGGGCCGAGGCCGCGCAGGTTGATCACGCTGGCGTTGGGGGTGAAGCCGCCCTGGAACAGCTCGTTCTGGGTGGAGCCGGAGGCCTGGGTGAGCGTGCTCAGCGCGTCGAAGACGGTGTTGAAGCCTTCGCGCTCGATCTGCGTGGCGGAGATGATGGTGACGGGCGAGGGGCCCTCGACCTCGGTGCGCTGGATGCGCGAACCGGTCACCGTCACCTTCTCAAGGGTACGCGCCTTGGCGCCGGTGGCCTCGGTCAGTTGTTCCGTCTCCGATTCCTCGCTCGGGGTCTGGCTTTGCGCCAGCGTCGGTGCGACAGGCAGGGCGAGAATGGTGGACACAGCAACGACCAGAAGACTCCGCTTTGGAGTCGGTGCTTTGACTGACATTGACAAATTTCCCCTAGATGCGTGTGCAGTACCCAGGTCCCTTCCTGGACAGGTACGTGTAGAGAGTGTGAGGTCCGTTTCACGTTTCTTGACCGTAGCATGAACAAATCGGAAAAGTAACGAAAAATTTACGTTACATGACATGTTTTTGAAGTGGGCTTGCTGTAAGGGCGGTCGACGCGGCAGGCGCACCTGGACGCCACGTGATGCAAGCCCTTGTCGCTGCGTCATCTCCATCAGGGCGAGCCCGTTTCGCTCCGCGCTCGCCCTGCGGCCGGGGGTGTGCGGCGGCGGCCGGCGGCAGAACCGCGCATGCGCGCGAATGCTGCGCTGCGGTCATAATCGGAGACCGCCGCGCCCGCCTGCGTGCCGCCGCGGCCAGCCTTCCAGGGGAGATCGGGCGCATCCATGAGCGAACAGGTTCAGCTCTACAACCAGGCCATCGCCGCGCTCAACCGCAGCGACTGGCTGCAGGCGCAGCGGATCGCGCAGCTGCTGCTGCAGGCCTTGCCGCAGCATCCGGGCGTGCATTTCGTCGCTGGCGTGGCGGCACTGGAACTGCAGCAGATGCAGGTCGCGGCCATGCACCTTCACCAGGCCGCGACCCTCAATCCCGAACGCGCCGACTACGCGGCGCAACTGGCGCGGGTGCTGGCGATGGGGCGGTTCCTGCAGGATGCGCACCGTTTCGCCGATCATGCGATGGCGCTGCAGCCCACCGATGCGCATACCCTGGACACGCTGGGCGTGGTCTACAGCCAGGTCAACGAACATGCCGCCTCGCTGCAGGCGTTCACGCGTGCGGTGCAGGCGGCGCCGCAGCAGGCCAGCTTCCGCTACAACCTGGGCACCTCGCTGCTGTTCTCCGGACGGCTGCAGGAGGCCGAGGCCGAATACCGCGCCTGCCTGGCGCTGGAGCCGCGCTACTGGAAGGTGTACCTGTCGCTGTCGCAATTGCGCAAGTGGACGCCGGATGAGAACAACCTGGCGCTGCTCGAGGCCGCGCTGGCGTCGGCCGGCGACGATCCGGACGCGGTGCTGCACCTGAACCTGGCGCTGGCCAAAGAGCACGAAGACCTTGGCGACTACCGCGCGGCGTTCCGCGGTTATGTGCAGGGCAAGTCGGTGCACAAGCGTGCGCGCGGCTACACCTCCGAGCGCGATGCGCGCTTGTTCGAGGCCCTGCATCGGAGCTTCCGCGTCGACGATGCGCCGGTGGCGGGCTTCGAGAGCGAGGAGCCGATCTTCGTGATCGGCATGCCGCGCAGCGGCACCACGCTGGTGGACCGGATCCTGTCCAGCCATCCGCAGGTGCACTCGGCGGGGGAACTGCAGAACTTCTCGGTGGTGCTCAAGCGCCTGACCGGCACGCCGTCGCCGGAGATCCTCGACGAAGCCACGCTGAGCCAGGTGCAGGGGCTGGACTGGCGCGCGCTCGGCCGCGGCTATGTCGAGTCCACGCGGCCCGGCACGGCGCTGAAGCCGCGCTTCGTGGACAAGCTGCCGCACAACTTCCTCTACGCCGGCCACATCGCGCGCGCCCTGCCGAAGGCGAAGATCGTGTGCCTGCGGCGCGATCCGATGGACACCTGCCTGAGCAATTTCCGCCAGCTGTTCGCGCTGTCCTCGCCGTACTACGACTACTCGTTCGACCTGATGGACGTCGGCCGCTACTTCCTGATGTTCGACCGGCTGATGGCGCACTGGAACGCGGTGCTGCCGCAACGCATCCTGCAGGTCGACTACGAAGACCTGGTGACCGCGCAGGAGCCGACCACGCGCCGCCTGTTGGAGTTCTGCGGCCTGCCGTGGGACGACGCCTGCCTGCATTTCGAGCAGAACCAGGCGCCGGTGGCGACCGCCAGCGTGGTGCAGGTGCGCACGTCGATGACGCGTTCCTACATGGGGCGCTGGCAGCGCTACGGCGAGGATCTGCAGGAACTGAAGGCGCTGTTGTCGGCGTTCTATCCGTAACCACTGGGCCGCCCGCGCGGCCGGTCTCTACCGCTCCGTGATCGGTCGCTGTGGTATCCGGCGCGCACGCTGGCGCGTGGCGCAGGCGTAGTGCGGAACGGTGAGCGCTGCGCGCTTCTTCCGTGGCGCTCCTGTGTGCCGCGACATTGCCGCACTGCGCGTGGCTGGCCTCGCCTAGTCCAGATCGGTCTGGATCCAGGTCGGCGAATGATGGATGTCCAGCGTCTGCAGACGGCCAGGACCCAGGTTCTCGAACCGGTGCGGCACGCCGGCGGGACCGAAGACCACGTCTCCGGCCGCCGCCTCGAGCGTGCTGTCGCCGACGAAGAACCGCGCGCGTCCGACCAGGACCACGAAGGTTTCGTCGTACGGATGGACGTGGCGCGGCGGGCCGTCGCCGATCGCATCGGTGCCGTAGGTCAGGACGGTGACCGCACCACCCAGGGCTGCGCCGGCGACGACGCCGTGCCACGGCGGCGGCGTGTCCGCATCGAACAGCCGTGCCTGGGTTGCCGGCCGCCCATCCGCGGCGAAGGTGGCAGGATCGAAGTCGCGACGCGGCATGTCGGGTATCTCCACTGGATGCATTGCGGCATGCGGCGACGAGGAGGGGCGTGTCGGCCGCGACGGATGCGCTGGGCGCGATTACAGCATGGGCTGACGGCGCCAACGGCCACGGCGGCGGAACGCTGTCGTGCGCAAATCATGTGTGCTTGACCAATCTCGCCGACGCGCAGCGCGGGCAGATGCCTGCAATGCATGGAATGACCGGGCAGGCCGCGAATGCGAGGCAAAAAAAAGCCCACCCTTGCGGGTGGGCTCTGTGAGACATGCGTGTCGGCTTACTTGCCGAACGAGTAACGCATTTCCAGGTAGTACGCACGGCCGTACACATCGAAGTTGTAAACGTTGTACGCCGCCTGCGCACTACCCAGGTAAGTCGGATCGAGCGGCGGCATCTTGTTGAATACGTTGGTTACCATCAACGACAGCTCCATGCCATCGAACGCCTTGTAGGTGACGCTGGCGTTGTGGGTAATGTGCGAAGGCAGCTTGCCTGCGCCATCAGCACCATACCCCTTGATGCTGACCGTCGGGGCATAGTTTGGAGTCTTGTCGAACCAGTTCGCATACCAGGTGGTCGAGAACTTGCCGATGTCCCAGGTCAGCGACGCGTCGGCCTTGCGCTTCGGATCGGTGCTCCAGTACGGATCGTTCAGCAGGTCCACCGGCGCATCGCCCGCGTAGCGCACGTACTTGTGGCGCAGGTTCTCGCTATAGCTGGCAATGGTGCTCAGGTCGCCCCAGCGGCCGAAGTCGTAGCCATAGCGGAACGAGGCGGTGACCGCTTCCAGCTTCTGGTTGGAGACGTTGATCTTCGGCGTGTAGATGTTGGTGATCTGGCCGGCCGCATTGCGTGTCACCTGCGACGCTGTCTGCTTGCACAGTGCAGAGTTGGCGTCGTCGATGCCGGCGCGGCAACGGTAATCCTGCAGGCTCAGGCCATCGGCGCTCTGCTGGGTGACCTCATCGCTGATGTCCCAGTTGAGGTAGTCGACGGTCAGCGCCATGCGATCCACCGGCGACCACACGAAGCCTGCGCTCCACACGTCGGCGTTGATCGGCTTCAGGTCCAGGCTGCCGGACTGGGTGCCGCGGAACTGACGGCTGGAGTAAGCCTGCGGGCAGTTGTCGGTGTTGCCCGGCAGATAACCGCGCTGCGCGCACTGGTAGTAGTCGACGACGCTGTTGTAGTAGCCGCTCTGGCCCTGGTACAGGTCGGACAGGGTCGGCGCGCGGAACGCGGTGCCGTACTTGCCGCGCAGCAGCAGGGTTTCGAATGGACGGTACTCCAGCGAGATGCTGTAGGTCGGCTTGTCGATGGTGCGGCCGCTGGCCTTGTATGCGTCGTAGCGACCGGACAGGGTGATGGTCAGCGGGTCGAACACCGGCATGCGCAGTTCCGAGGTTAGCGCGTAGCGGTCGCGCTGGCCGCCGCCGGCCACCGAGGTCAGGCCCCAGACTTCGCCGTTGAGGATCACCGGATCCGGCGCGTAGTCCCACTTCTGCTTGCCGTATTCGCCGACCACGGCCAGGCCCGCGTCGCCGCCGGGCAGGCTGAACAGCTTGGCGTTGGTGGCCTGCACGCGGAACATGCCGTCGGAAGTCTTGCTCTTGTTGGTGGCCTGGCCGGTGAAGCTGGCGAAGTCCGCCTGGCTGATCGGCGAGTAGAACGCCGCGTAGTTCGGCGAATACACCGGGTAGGCGCCGTACAGCGGATCCAGGCCGAGCTGCGGGCCCAGCACGCGGTTCACGAAGAACTGGTCGATCGCGTTCTTGTAGCGGACCAGCTGGCGCTCCTCCAGCTTGTACTGGGTGTAGGTGACGCCGGCATCGTAGTCCCAGTTCGATTGACCGAGCGTGCCCTGGGCGCCGAAGGTCACACGTACCGATTCGCTCTTGTCGCGGCTCATCGTGTCCTTGATGCCGTTGATGCCCATTTCTTCCGGCGCGAACGAGCGTTGCAGGTTCAGCAGGTCGCCCACCTTGGGATCGTAGTAGTAACCGAAGTCGGCAGAGGTGCCCCACCAGATGTAGTTGGAGCCGGCGTTGTACTTGACCTCCTCGTGGCTGTAGAGCACGTCGCCGTACAGCTGCACGTTGTCGTTCAGGTCATGGGTGCCGTGGATGTAGGCCTGCAGCGACTTGGTGCCGCTGTCCAGGGTGCGGTAGCCCGGGGTGTACTTGGAGCCGCAGTAGTACTCGTCGCCGAAACCGCGGCGCTGCTGCTTGGCGATGGTGCCGCCGAACAGGCCGGAGACGTTGTTGCAGTTGTTCGGATCGAGGAACTTGTAGCTGGTAAATGGGCTGTAGACCAGGAAATCTCGGCTCGCCAACTGTGGAGTGGTACCGTGGGTATTGAACTGCTTGGTCTGGCTGCGCTGATAGGCCCAGATCGGATCCTTCTCTTCGTACTGCAAGCCGCCCAGCACGCTGGTGCGGCCGTCGGCCGAGGTCCAGCCGTCGGCGAAGGTGGTGCGGAAGTTGCTGCCGCCGCCCTCGGAGAAGCCGCCGCCGCGGATGCTGAACACCGCGCCGTCCATCTTCTTCTTCAGGATGACGTTGATCACGCCGGCGATCGCATCGGAGCCGTACAGCGACGACTGGCCGCCCGGCAGGATTTCGATGCGGTCGACCAGGTCGATCGGAATGCCGCTGATGTTGTTGAACGTGTCGCTGCCGTTGTACAGCGCCGGGTAGTTCGACATCGGACGGCCGTCGATCAGGTACTTCACGTAGCCCGGCGGCAGGCCGAACAGGCTCACCGTCTTCGCGCCCTGGGTGAAGGTGCCCGAGCTCTGCCCGCCCTGCACGCCGCCGGTGGCGAACGAGCTCTTCTGCAGCACGTCGGCGACGGTGCTGAAGCCGCGCGCCTTGATTTCTTCGGCGTTGATCGTGGTGACCGGGGTGGCGGTCTCGATCTCGGTCTGCGGGATCAGCGAGCCGGTGACGGTGATCTTGTCGAGATTCGTCGCTTTATCGGTCTTGTCGTCGGTCGCGGCGTCCTGCGCGAAGGCGGCGAACGCGGCCGGGACAAGCATGGCGGAGGCCAGCGCGGCACTCAGGTGGCTGTGCTTGAAACTACGAGTATGACGGACAGTCATCTTTCTCTTCCCCGAAAATCAATCGATAAGGCGAGGGGCCTCGTGCCGCGACGTGTGCCTTGAAAGTGGGATCGCATCCTGCAATCAACCCAAACGTAACACGGACTTAACGCGGTTTGTACATGGGTGTCACTTTTTTCGTCTACCAACAAAAACTGCGCCGATCAGGCGGGAAATGTCGGCGAACGCCGGGCCGCGGCACCGGTGTAGACAAGTTTCGCGTTGCTTTGCACCATTGCGGGGCATTCTTTATATAGGTTGCTGAACGGATGTGGGGCGTGGCGGGCCGTGCCCCTGAAGGCCTGTGACGACTGGGCGATCCCGATACCGCCGGCAGCGCGGCCCGGCTACCGACGCACCATTTCGGTGAGCGCGACTCGCCATCGTGGGGCGTGCAAGTGCGGGTGATCGCCGCATCGGCATGGCGCGCCGCGATCCCGGCGTCTGCGCGGGCCGGTGCCGAGGCGCGCGATGGCGGAGCTGAAAGGTCGGTCGCAGGCCGTGCCACGCGGCATTTGCGCAAAATCCGCCAGCGCTCGCGCCGCCCGCGGCGCGGGACCGTGCGTCGGTGCACTTGTATAGTCATGTGTCTGTGCGGCCCGCGCCGCTGCCGCTGCCCGCGGCGCCGTGTGCGGTCCATGGTTTCCTTTCCGTCGCGCGCATGCCTGGCCTGCGTCGCCGACGCTTTCTTGTTGAGTTTTCCGATGACCGATCGCCCGCGTCTCCCCGCCCACGCCGTCCAGCCCAAGCTCGCCCCGCACCCGCGCATCCGCAACGTCATCGCCGTCGGCTCCGGCAAGGGCGGGGTGGGCAAGTCCACCACTGCCGTGAACCTGGCCCTGGCCCTGCAGCGCCAGGGCGCGCGCGTCGGCGTGCTCGATGCCGACGTCTACGGCCCCAGCGTGCCGGCCATGCTCGGCCTGAGCGGACGCCCGGACAGCCCGGACGACAAGAGCATCGAGCCGATGCGCGCCTTCGGCATAGAGGCGATGTCGATCGGGCTGCTGGTGGACCAGGACACGCCGATGATCTGGCGCGGTCCGATGGCGACCTCGGCGCTCACCCAACTGTTCGCCGATACCCTGTGGGACGACCTGGACTACCTGCTGATCGACCTGCCGCCCGGCACCGGCGACATTCAGCTGACCCTGGCGCAGAAGATCCCGGTGGCCGGCGCGGTGATCGTCACCACCCCGCAGGACATCGCCACGCTGGACGCGAAGAAGGCGCTGAAGATGTTCGAGAAGGTCGAGGTGCCGGTGCTGGGCATCGTCGAGAACATGGCGGTGCACACCTGCAGCCAGTGCGGCCATGTCGAGCACCTGTTCGGCGAGGGCGGCGGCCAGCGCATGGCGCAGCAGTACGGCGTGCCGCTGCTGGGGTCGCTGCCGCTGGCGATCGCGATCCGCGAGCAGGGCGACGCCGGCACCCCGGTGGTGGCCGCGGCACCGGACTCGGCCGCGGCGCAGGCCTACCTGGCCACCGCGCAGCGCCTGACCGAGGAACTGCGCAAGCGCCCGCGCGCGGCCATCCCGATCTCCGCGGCGTTGGGCTGAGCGGCGCGCGGCGCCTGCCGCGAACGCCCCGCGACCGGCTAGAATCGCCGGTCATTGCGGCCGGCCCCATCGGTCGGCCGCGCTCCCGGCGCGCAGGCTGCGGCCGCCGCCACCGGCATCAGGAACCCCCATGAGCATCAAGAGCGACCGCTGGATCCGCCGCATGTCCGAACAGCACGGCATGATCGCGCCCTACGAGCCGGGCCAGGTCAAGCAGGTCGACGGCCAGCGCATCGTCAGCTACGGCACCTCCAGCTACGGCTACGACGTGCGCTGCTCGCGCGAGTTCAAGGTGTTCACCAACATCAACTCGACCATCGTCGACCCCAAGCACTTCGACCCCAAGAGCTTCGTCGACATCGAGGCCGACGAGTGCATCATCCCGCCCAACAGCTTCGCGCTGGCGCGTACGGTGGAATTCTTCCGCATCCCGCGCGACACCTTGGTGGTATGCCTGGGCAAGAGCACCTATGCGCGCTGCGGCATCATCGTCAACGTGACCCCGCTGGAGCCGGAGTGGGAAGGCCACGTGACCCTGGAGTTCAGCAATACCACGCCGTTGCCGGCGCGCATCTACGCCAACGAAGGCGTGGCGCAGATGCTGTTCTTCCAGTCCGATGCCGACGACGTCTGCGAGACCAGCTACAAGGATCGCGGCGGCAAGTACCAGGGCCAGACCGGCGTGACCCTGCCCAAGACCTGATCTCCCACTCCCTTCTTTCCGACAGCACAAGGAGCGCGCAATGAACGACCCCAATCCCTACCAGGCCCCCGACGCGGCGTTGCCGCCCGCGCTGCCGGGCATCGCCGACGGTGAGACCCTGGCCGGACGCGGCGAGCGCCTCGGCGCGGCGCTGATCGACGGCGTGATCTCGCTGGCGACGTTCCTGCCGGTGGCGGCGCTGACCGGCTATTTCGGCAAGGTCATGGAGGCCGCGCGCAGCGGCGTGCAGGTGCCGTTCCTGACCACCCTCGGCTACGGCGTGCTGGGCATGGTGATCTTCCTGCTGGTGCAGGGCTACCCGCTGGCCAAGAGCGGCCAGACCTGGGGCAAGAAGCTGCTGTGGATCCGCATCGCCGACCTGGACGGTGGGCAGCCGCCGTTCTGGCGCCTGATCGCGCTGCGCTATCTGTCGACCCAGGCGATCTCGCTGGTGCCGATCGTGGGCGGCATCTACGCCCTGGTGGACGCGCTGTTCATCTTCCGCCAGGACAAGCGCTGCCTGCACGACCTGATCGCCGGCACCCGCGTGGTCAACGTCCGCCGCTGAGTCGGCGGTCGCGACACGGCGCCCCTGCGTTTGCAGGGGCCGCTTCCGAAAGCGGCTAGCGTCACGGAGACGCAGCAACTAAGAGTGGGGGATCGCTCTCACGAATCCCCACTCCCAAATCCCCAATCCCGGCCCACCTACTTGCCGCGGCCGAACAGCATGCCGACGCCGACCGCGACCAGGATCGCCGGCCACCAGGTGGCGATCAGCCGGCCCAGGCTCAGGTTGGTCCAGCCCAGGTTGTTGGCCAGGAACACCAGGCCGATCACGATCAGCACGATGGCGGCGATCACATTGGATTTCATGGAGGCGCGGCTTCCGCAAAAAGGGCGCCTATCGTAGCCGCTGGCGCCACGCCGCAACACGCGCCTGCAGTTCCTCGGCCGGCAGCCGCTGCGCCGCGCCGCTGCCCCACACCGGGCCGGGCCACGCGGCATCGCCCGGGTGCCGCCCCAGCACGTGCACGTGCAGTTGCCGCACCACGTTGCCGAGTGCGCCGATGTTGAGCTTGTGCACGCCCGGCTGCTGCCGCAGCAGCTGCGAGAGCTGGTTGATCTCGGCCAGCAGCAGGCGCTGCTGGCCGCCGTCCAGGTCGATCCACTCGCTGGCCTCGGCCACCCGCGGCACCAGCAACAGCCACGGGAAGCGCGCGTCGTCCATCAGCCGCACCTGCGACAGCGGCCCGTCGGCGACGAACGCGCTGTCGGCCTGCAGCCGCGGGTCGAGGACGAAGTCGGCCACGCCGCGGCTCAGCCCAGGTGCTCGGCGAGGAACGCCAGGCTGCGTTCGCGGGCGAGCTCGGTGCTGTCGGCGTCGTAGTGGTTCGGGTCCACGTGGCGGTCGAAGCCGTGGCCGGCCGGGTACACGAAGGTCTGCATCTGCGGCAGCTTTTCGCGGTGCTGCTGGATCGACTCGGCCGGGATGCTGCCGTCGTGCGCGCCGAAGTGGAACAGCACCGGCGCCTTCGGCGTCTCGTCCAGGAACTGGGTGTTGCGGCCGCCGTAGTAACTCACCGAGGGCAGGCCCAGGCGCAGCGCCGACAGCAGCGCGACGCTGCCGCCCCAGCAGTAGCCCAGGGTGCCGACCTTGCCGGCCGGCGCCAGCGCCTGCGCGGCCGCCTGCACGATGTCCAGCGCGCGGTCGAAGCCGAGCGCGCCGACCAGTTCCAGGCCCTTGCGCACGCCGTCCTGGTCGTAGGCCAGCTGCGCGTCCTTCTCGACCGGATCGAACAGCGCCGGCGCCAGCACCTCGTAGCCGTGGGCGGCGTAGCGGTCGGCGACCTCGCGGATGTAGTCGGTCACCCCGAAGATCTCCTGGATGACGACCAGGCCGCCGCGCGGCGTGCCCTCGGGCAGGGCGTGCCAGGCGGAAACCTGGCCGTGAGCGGTGTCGAGGGTGGTCCAGTGGCCCATGCGGGGAATCCTGTGGAGTGGGGGAAGCGGCGGATTATCCATGGCCCAGGCTAAGCCGGGGTGAGCGGGCGCACACCGGCCGGGCCGCGTCGGCGGCCCCGGCCCGGTATACTTCGCGCGCTGTATTTCTCCCAGGCCCCCGGACCCCGGCCCCAATGTCTCTCGCGACCCCCAAAGTCGGCTTCGTCAGCCTTGGCTGCCCAAAAGCCAACCTATTTATCTCTTGAGGCAGCAGTGCAAAGCTTGCGCGAGCGGATCCAGGTTGGTCTCGATCGGGAGGGGAATCTAGAGGACGCAGGAAGAAATGGCCCTGGAGCAGCACGGGTCCGGAGATGCTGGACGACAACGGTATCCGGAACGCGTTGGAACATCGGCTTCTCGAATTTGCGTGTGTCCACCAAGACCGCCAGGGGTAGGGAGGCTTCGAAAAATAGACGTGACCTGTATAGCCGGATCAACGGCACTCTGCTGATGGCCTATGCGCGCGCGGGTAGCCTTTCTCCCGGCAATAAAGTGGCGCTCGTGAGGCACAGTGCCGGCAGGCCAGGTGCTGGAGTTCCTCAGCGACAACGGCGGGGGCGGGGAGAGGACGCCCGTGTCTGGGGCGTCTTTGGGTCACAGCAGGCTGGCGTTGGCGAAAGAGTGGGGAGTATCCGAGTCATGGGTAAGCGGCAGAGATGGGGCTGTTTGCTCGGCGTCATGGCGCCTGCTGCCGCAGGAGTCGTTATGGTTGCTCCGCTCCCGGTTTTGCCTGAAGCGCTTTCGGCTCATCCTCATCAATGCTTTCAAGACGGGCATAGCGTGCTGCCATAGTCGGATACCAACCGGGAGGGCACCCCGGCGACTGGCATCAGCCATTCGTCATGGAGGTTCAGTTCCATGAAAGCGGCTCTTGTTTCAGGGCTTTCCGCGGCAGGTCGCTCAGAGCTTGGGCGCTTCTTGATTGGTGTCCCAGAGCCAGAAGGTTTCTCCGTAGGCACTGCCTTCGATGATGGGCATGACCTCGCCTGCCTTGAAGTAGCGGCGGCTGCCGGTTTTGGCTGGGGTGTGCCACCAGCCGGCTTGGGGGCAGGGCTGGCCGCCGGGCACACGACCCGCGCTGCCTTGGAGCCCGAGGGCCGAGGCGCCAGGCTTGAGGCGTGCAATCGAGTCGTTGGCGCGTGCCCAATCCGCTAGATCCTTGGGATAGAGGATGTGGTCACGGAAACTGCTGTCGTCGATGCCGTTGATGACGCAGATGGCGGCGGCCTCGAAGGACCAGTAGCCGTAGTAGGGCATGTACTGCCCCTCGACGCCCTTTAGATGACCGTCATGCCAAGGGGCACCCTCGAAGCTCTTGTACCAGCCGTCCAGGTACTCTTTGATCTTCTTGCTTGCCTCAATCGGTTCTTCGTCCAGATAAAGCGCGTCGATCAGTGGATCGTATGGCTTGGTGTGGAAGTATTCCCCGGTTTCACTGGAGTCAGGCAGCGCGGGGTCAATCAGAAATTCATAGAGCAAATCGGTGTGACGATAGCTTTGAGTCCATTTCGCAACCTTTCTTAGGGCATCGCCATCACCTAGCAAGACGCCCAGGCTCACAACATCCAGTGCAAGCTGGAAATGGTAAAAATACTCGAATTCCAGTGGGGTCCCGTTGTCGAGAAGGTCTTTGCCGGATTCGATGGCTAATATTCTGATGTATTCGTTATATGCAGTATGCCATTCGCCAAAGGATTGGATGATGGTCGCGTAGAGCGGGCGAATTTCATTAATGGGGCGACCTGCAGTGTAATGCAGTTTGAAGAGATTGAGGTTTTCTTTGAAAATACTTCCCTGGCCAACAGGCTCAAAATCGTTTTGATTCCTGAGGCGTTTTATTGCTTGAGCCTGGAGTTCCAGTCCTTCAGATAGATCCTTTATGTTGAGGTTGTAATACTGGATGTCTAAGAATTTTTGCCTGCGGTTTTTGCGAAATTCTTCTGCATTCATGTTATTAATCCATCTGGTTGGGTTGGGTTATTTGTTTTTTCTCGGTGGGGGTGATCTGGTTTTCTTGGCTTCAGGTTTTTGATTGTCATTTTTATTTGTTTGGGCATGTTCCCAGCGGGCGCGGTCGCGTGCCTTTACTACTGCATCAATATCTGAGGCTCCCCACTCTCGGGTAATTCCGTGAGCGGTGTGGGGGTGATTCTCTGATCCGGTCTTGTCCGGTAGGTAAGAATCGGCCAGAGCTTGAATGTGATCGAGGGCGCCGTCGGATTCGAGCGTGACAAATACTACTCGCCGATTCGCTCCATGGCTTTTTAGGATCTTTGTGACGGGTCGGTCCATTTTTTCTCCTGCAGCCCGGTCAGCCACCCACTCTTTGGACATCTGCACCATCCGATATTCCGCACCCCGCTTATCGCTGCTGTCACTGAGGAGGTAATGCAGCAGTTCCTGGCTCGGGTTCAATCCCGAAACCTGCAATCCCTTTCCACTGCGAGCAAAAGATCTCCCAAAACCATAGACTGCCCCCGCGCTTTCCCGCATCTTGGCCTCCGTCACGGTGTAGCTCTGGCCATGCTGCCAGACCGCGTCGATGCCTGTTTCTGTGACTTTGGGCAGGTCGGCCTCGCTGAGGTTGACCGGACGCTTGTCCACATTGAGCTTTTTGACGTGCTCGGGTGACCAATGGCCTTTGGCGTTGTCGTGCGGCCAGTGGCCGCCCAGCCGCTTGAGTTCGTGGTAGTCGGCCATGTGCTCGCCGATCAGTCCCTTTTGCCGCATGGCGATGTTCTGGTAGGCCTTGCGCGTGATCTGCACGGCAGCGTGGAGGGGGCCGCCGCCTTTGCGGGCATCGGCTTCTGCGCGGCCGCCGACTTTTTTCGCCGGCTGGCGGGCGGGGATATGGCCTCGGGGCTGGATGTCCGCCGCGTTGTGCCCGGTGCGCGTCCGCGTGCCGGGTGTGGCCGAGGCCATGGCCGCGCGTTGGCCCACGGCCATGACCACGGCGGCTGCCTGCTCGCCCAGCAGGTCTTCGAGGAATTCCCGGATCTCCTTGCTGGCCCGCTCCAGCGGCGCCTTGATCTGCGTGCGCAGCTTTCTCATGCCCGGCAGCAGGTCACGTGCCAGTTGCTGCACGGAGTCGGGAATAAGCCAATCTTTCCAGCCGCTGGCGGTCGCCATGAATTCCATCAGTTCGATGCACGCCCCCATCGCCGCATCGACTTGCGAGATGGCGGCCTGCGTCCTGGGACCCCATTTGCCCAGCAACTCCTGGCGCACCCATCGGATGGCTCCGCCTTTGCCCAGCCCCAGCAAGCCTTCCACGGCCTGCAAGCCGCTGTGGACGGCGCCCTTGGCGGCGCGGCGTTCCCGCCAAAGCGGCTTGAACACCGTCTTGAAGGCGCTGCCCACTTCCGGAATGGCCCCGAATGCCGCGAATCCCAGATTGACGAGTTCATCGGTCCCGGCTTTGTTGAAGCCCCCGCGCTGGTTGATGCGAAACAGCGTACCCGTGATGTCTCGTGCATCCATGACCTGGTCGAGCACAGGAATCATCGAGATCAAGCCGCCCACGATCTGGGCGGCGAAATTCTGGTCTTCCTCGAAATCGCCCAGCAGCAGCGTCCGGAAAAAACTCTCTATCTGCCCGCGCTTACCGCTCATGGGTTGCCTCCTGCCCCTGAGCCTCCATCCAGGGGCGGCTCGGTCTTCAATGCGTTTTCAATCCATTCAGCGCCTTGCTGCTGCACGGCAGGTTTTTGGAATTCAGCCTCCTCCTTGGCCAGAGGTGGCGCCTTCCAGGCGCGGGCATCTTCTCCGTACTCGACCACGTAGCTGGTGGCGGGCACCCCCTTGAGCAGCTTGTAGCCATCGGCGTCCAGGGTGCCTTCAAGCACCTCGCCGCTGCTGAATGTGACCTTGTAGGTCGCCTCGGATACGGGACTGAGGTCGTCGTAGGTGTAGTGCAGCTCAAGTTCTCGTGGTGCATCACCTAGCGTGCCCACAGGCAAAGCCGGCAACGTGGCAGGACTGCTGCCCGGCCCCACGAACGTCTTGCCCGCGCCCTTGATATCCAGCAACCCCGGCATGGTCAGCGTGATGTCCGTGCCCTCCAGCACGATGGAGGTCTGCCCGGCCTGCAGCTCGATGCGCCCCTGGGCCAGCACCTGCACATCCTCGCCGCTGCTGGTGACGGTGATGCCGTCCTGGGCCGTCCAGGCCAGCGGCCCCTGGTGGGCCTGCAGGGAGATCGGCCCGGCCTGGGCGATGGCCTTCAGGCCCCCTTGCTGGGCGTAGAGCCCGGCGCTGGCGCCTGCCGCCAGCGCCACGATGCGCCCGGCCGCTGCATGCCAGTCCTGCTGGCTGGTCCAGTGCAGGGCCTGCCCGCCATAGAGCACGGCGCTGGCGGGCGTGGCGGCGTTGAGGCTGTTCGCCGCATCGAACACCATCGCTGCGCGGGCGAAGGCGGGCACCGGCTGGCCGCCCTGGCCACTACCCTGGCGGCTTCCCGGTGCCGCGATGCGCGCCTCCTGCCCATTGAGGGTTGCGGGCAACTGGCCCTTCTTGCCCGGATCGATATCGTCGATGAAGCCCTGCAGATCCTGCGTGGCCGCCAGAGGCAGGCCTTCGGAGGCCGCCACCGCATCGCTGATGCGCTGGGCCGTGTCATGGGCCGCCTGGAACTGGCCGGCCGCGGCGGTGGCATCGTGGATGGCCCCCTGGGCCTTCGGCTGGGCGCTCGATGAGATGAGCAGGCCCTCGCCCGCACGCACCACGCTCCAGGCATCGCTGCGCAGCTCGGCGCCGCTGCCACGCCAGGCGCCGCGCGTGCTGCTGGTGGGCACCTGGTCGATCAGATGGCCCAGGTTCAACTGGCTGGCCGCCTGGGAAGAGGCCAGGCGGGTGCGCAGCTGGCCCGGCGCATCGTCGGTCAGCCACTGGTTGAAGCCGCTGCCGTCCAGGCTGGCCGCATGCCAGCCGGCGATGACGCCGGGGTGGTTGGCCGGCGCATTCTCGCCGGCGCTCCAGGGCGGCAGATCCTGGGCGGAATGCAGCTGGTGGCTGACCACCGGGCGGTCGATATCGCCATCGATGAAGCTCAGCAGCACCTCGGTGCCCACGCGGGGCAGGACGCTGGCGCCCCAGTTGGGGCCGGCCAGGGGCGTGGCCACGCGCAGCCAGACGCTGGGCGTGCGGCTGGCGCGGCGCGAGGGGGTTGCCGCCGGGGCGGCATGGCCCGGCGCCCCTTCGGCAGCGGGAGCCTGCCCATGCTGCTGCCAGTACATGCGCACCTGCACGCGATGATCGCGCTGGGTATGCACGGCATGGCGGTTGTCGCCACCGGCCTCGTCGTCGCTGCCCACGACCAGGGCCAGCAAGGCCTCGGGGGCGCTGGGCTTGGCGCGGGGGCGGGGCACGATGGCGGCCTGGGCATCGAGGGCCTCGAAGCGGTTGCGGTAGCTACCTGCCTCGATCTCCGGGCGCTGCAGCAGCTGCGCGATCTGGGCGCCGAGGTTGTTGGCCGCCTGGTGCCAGAGAGCGCAGGCGCGCAATTGCAGATCGCCGTTGCCGCCGTCATCCTCCCCGTGATCGCCATAGCCATAGCCATAGCCATCGCCGTGCTGCCTGCTGCGGGCCTCCTGCCCATAGCGGTCATGGCCGCTGAGGCGGAAATGCTGGCCCGGCGCCAGATCGCGCACGCTGCCTGCGCCCTTCCAGCGCTTGGCCTGGGCCTCCCAGTGGTGCAGCCAATGCTCGGCATGCCGCTGGGCCGCATCGCCGTCGGCGTGGCGCTGGGCGCTGAAGGGCAGGTGCTGCTCCAGCGGCGGCAGCTGCCCCAGCTGCAGCGCGGAGCGGGCCTGGGCCGCCGGCGCATGCAGACGGGCATGGTCCCAGGACGAGACGGATGCGATATGGGGCACGCTGCGCCGTGCGGCCTGCAGGCGGTCGATGCTGTCGCCGCTCTCCGTCGCATCGATGCGGTGAAACCGAATGGCGCCTGGCGGGTAGGTGGGCAGCTCCGTCTCGGCATCGAAGACCACCAGCTTGTGGCGCGAAGGGGTGGGTCGGCCGTCGGGACCGCTGCCGCCCTGGCCGGACATGGCGCTGGGCCCTGCGCCGGACGCTTCACCTTCCTCCTGCTGATGCTCGAACCGAAAGCTCAGGCCTTCTTCAGCCAGCAGGCGCAGCACGAAGTCCAGGTCGCTCTCGTGATACTGCACGCGCGTGGGGTAGGGCTTCCAGTCGCGGCGCGCCTCGATGGCGTAGTGGGCCTGGGCATAGTCGGCGAAGAGATCGGCCAGGATGTCCGGCAGGGTCTGCGCGCCCCAGACATGGCTGTCGCGGCGCAGCGCCAGGGCGGCCAGCCAGGGGCGCAGATAGAGCCGGTGGCGGGCCAGGCCGCCATCGCCGCCCAGCGCATCGCAGCCCGCGAGCATGCCGTGCCAGGCGCGGTAGCGGCCATCGGCGCACAGAAGGCGCAGGGTGAGTTCCTGGCCGATGAGGATGCTGGGGTCGAAGCCCGCATCGGTGCACAGTGTGTCGATGTCGAAGGCGAAGAGGGCGTTGAGGGCCTCCTGGCCGCTCATGCGCTCGACGAGCAGTTGCGCTGAGGCGGAGAGCTGGTCGCTGTGCCCGTGGATCTGGAGCAGCCGGGCGTGCTGGCTGGGCAGGGCGGCGGTGAGGCTGCTGGGCCCCCAGGGGAGCTGGTTCGGGCTGCTTGGCATGGAACTCAGGTTGTGACAGCAATCAGTTCGATGTTGGGGACCTGCGATGCTGGTGGGTGTGTAGATGGACACGCTTTGAATGAGGAGCATGCGTTCGTTCAAACGGCGCAGAGCTCATGCCGATTATGCAAGGGAGGTTTGCGTCGGACATCTTGCTATTGAAATGCGGCACTCGAAGGTGTGAGCTTTCGTTACATGGCGATCTGTCGCGCCCCGGCAGACCGGCCTGGAGAGAGCTGAAGCGCAAGCGAAGCCCGGATGAAATCGCCAGAGCGCGATCAGGCTGCACAGGCTCGCCAACGCACCTATCAGGATGTATTGCAGAGCGCGAGGCAGAGGTATTACCCGACCGTCAGCAGTCAGCCACGGCGACCGCCACGTAGGGGAGTGCGCATAGTCGCGGCTGAGACACTCGGCTGTCCGGTGCGAAATGATAGAAGCGCTTTGCGTTTCTCCAACAAATTCAAGCGGGATCGTAACTTTCGCTTTTGGAGGGCTTTGAACTCTAATTGAGATGCAATCCTAATATTCGACCGCTGTCTCCGGACGCGAAGGGGGATGCGCTACCTGCGTTCGTCTGGACCTAATGCGCGCTCTCGCTGTAAGCGCGTGCCGCTTGTCCCTCAACGAGGGGCACGTTGGGCTAGCCAGATCCCTTCGACAACAAAGGAGAGCTTCATGAAAAGCGTGGTTACGGTCGTGATGTCAGCATTGTTGGCCATTGCCCCCTGCATCGCTTCTGCGACTGACCAGCACGGCAATGGGTACCAAGGTCCCGATGCGATTGAAAGGTCGCAATCGGGTCCCGACTGGATGGAAATCTGCGCGAATGTGCCAATCCCCAATGGTTGGGTTGTCACATCGATTCGGCCGGGGTGTGGCACGGGCTTTGGGCTCTATGAAATACGCAAAGTAGATCCTGTTCTTCGGCCGTCCATGTACATGTGCGCCATGACCGCAGTACCTACCAACTGGGTGGTTACTGCCATTCAGGGCAGTTGTACCTCCGGCGTGGCGAGATATCAGGCCGATTACGTGGCTCCCAACTCCACGCCGCGCTCGATGTGCAACGTCCCGGCTTCCAGCGTACCCACAGGATGGATCGTGAAGCAGGTCGGGCAAGGCTGCGGATTGCCCGGCTATCAGTACTGGCAGATCCAAGAGGCTCGCCCGGAGTACGGCATCCTGGAGGTATGCAATGTTGCACCGATCCCGTCCGGCTGGGTCATCGTGGGGCAGCGCCCGGGGTGCATATCCCCGAATTCTTTGCTGACGATCAGATACATGCCGTAGTTGATTTCGCAAGGGTTGTGAGGGAGCCTCCGTCTGGCTCCCTCCTACGGACTGCAGCAAAGAGGCTAGGGCGCGTCACCCGAGAAATTGTTACTGTCTTCAAGCATAGAGATAGCGCGCGCTCTGCGGACAACCTCGGCGCTTGTTGAGACGTTGCACTTGCATGGCCCATGACGTGTTAGATCCATCTATGAAGCTCCTCAAACCGCTAATTTTTACTGCCGGCATTGCACTCTCTGTATTTTCAGTCCAAGCCCAGGTTTACCGCTGCGCTGAAAAATCCGGAAAAACGACTTACTCTGATCTGCCCTGTCCGGCGAACCAACCTGGAGAGTTGTTGGAGCGCCAGCGAAGCCAAGATGAAATCGCCGGAGAGCGCGATCAAGCGGCACAAGCCAACCAACGAAAGTACCAAGACCGAGCTGCAGAGCGCGAGGCACAGGCATTTCAGGACCGTCAGCGTTCAACCACGGCAGTGAGCACGCAAGGCAGGGCGCAAGCAGCTGCGGCCGATACACCCGCCTGTCGGGCTGCCCAGAAGGAACTCGACTTCGTGTCGAGCATTCGTACTCTGTCACTGGATGAGCGGCGTATCCGTACCAATGCCGCAATCGTGCAAGTCAATGCAAGCTGTGGCACCACGACGCCTCTGATGCAGGAGCCGCCAAAGGTGATTGCTGCTCCCGTCTCCCCGATTACCCGTTGCGATGCCGGCTTCTGCTACGACGAGACGGGGGCAATCTATAAAAAATCCGGGCCTGACACCATTGTTGGCCCGACTGGGCGTTCATGTAATCGCTCTGGGGGCACATGGATTTGTCAGTAATCCAAGCCGGTCCACATCGCGTAGGTCGCTCGCCTCTGATCGTCGTAAACAGAGATCGCCGGCACCCGTGGGAGACGGGTTCTCGTTGTCTATGCATCGAATCGCCTGCCGAGGCGCATTCAATCAGCAATGCATCGTCCGAACCCGCTGTGCGAAATTCCTCCTGGGCTGGCACTCAAGATGAGTAAAGGTTTGGAGACGACGCGCATCTTCCCTTCTATACAAGGGCCACATGTCTGCGGATCAATCGATCGCGCACCCGAGTTCTTGACTGCTTGTCTCCACTTCGCTCGCTCGTCCCTGAGCAAACTGCGAACGCGACCACGGTTCTTTCATGCTTTGTTAATGGGTTTGCCGTAAGTGCGGAGAAAGCCCTTGCCCTGGAGCATGTTGCGGTAGTTGTTGAGCGCCACGGCTTCGGCTTCACTAGCCACCTCAGCGCCTGCCGCAATGACCTTTCCATCGGCATCAATGATGGCCAGGCGGGCGCGTTTTCCATCCACGTCCACCACCAAGCCCTCATGCGAGGTCGCGTGCATCACGACGCCGGGAAGTCGGCCGGTGCGCTGGTTGCCGATCATCGCCGGAACTCTCCATGCCGCGCAGGGTCCGCGACCGCGTGACGCGCGGCAAGTGGGGGATTGGTGTTCTCACCTCGGGCATCGCGTGCATCGATAAGCGTAGTTGCGCCCGAAAGCACTGGGTGACCGGGAAGTGCTTCCTGGAAGTGGCGTGCGATAGGGGGGAGAGGGCGACGACGAACCGGCACGTGAAGCTCCTAGTGCGTGTATTCCCTAAGTCGAACGCATTCGTAGCTGCGAAGCTACTAGAAACACGGTGGCGCCTAGCTCCGTATTCCTGGCTGGTCACAGGTTGCTCACTTCGAGGAGAAGAACAGCCAGCACTCCTGCGATCTCAACGCGGCGAATGCGCGCAAGTTCTTCGACGCTGGTGCCAGCTTGGCGCAGTCGAACGCGAAGGCGCCGCCACAGCAAGATGGCCAGTGCGTACAGAAGGATCCGCCAAACCATGAAGTAGCCCGCGTGCGCCTTGATCCATCGCTCCCAGGCATCGGCGCCACCGACGGCCCGAATCCCGAGCACGTTTATCGCGACCGCCACGCCGATCAGAAGGCCCACCCAGATCGATGCGCGACCCAGGGATCTCACGACCGACTTCGCGCCTCGGCGCTCTGCAGGCCTGGTCACAGGCTGTTCCTTTCGCACAGCGCCAGGTCGGAGGAACAGCCACCGCCGGGCTGGTCATCGAAGAACAGCGCGTACTGGCGGCCGCCGCGCGCGGTGCGACACCACTGCACCACGCGCCGGATGCCCGAGTACTGTCCGGGGCGGTCGGCATCGGTAGGGTCCTTGCGTACCGGGAAGAAGGTGGCGGCATGGCGTTTGTTCGCAGCTGCGACGACGCGTTCCCAGCGCTCAATGCGATCGACGTGTTCCGGGAAGCGTTCAGCAATCGACCTGAGTTCGGCTTTCCGAGTGTGGATGCAGGGCATGCAGCCGACGCGGCCCATGCCCATGGCGTAGAGAGGGTTGGGCGTGAGCCCGTGGTCGGCGTGCATTTTCCAGACCTGCTGCAGCGTCCAGTCGAAGATCGGCCGCCAGAGGTAGCAGCCGGATTCGTGGCGGTTGAGGCGTGGCTGCAGGGCGCGATGTCGGCTTTCCTCCGCTCGGATGCCGAGCCACTGAATGACGGGCCCGCGCCGGAGCATCGGGAGGACCACCTGTTCGGTGATCGGCAGTTCCTTCAGCTCGGAGGTGCAGAACTGGGCCATTCTCGACGGAAAGCGCCCTTTGGTGATGCAGAGGTCGAGGAAGGGGTTGCCTGTGGGCTCGTGCAGTTCCGCAGCCTCGCGCACGAGCGCATCGGGGATGCCCATCTGTGGCCACCGCTCCAGCACATAGGCCTTGTGCTTCGCCATCCTCGCGCGGAAGTCTGCCTTCACCCACTCGATCACGGGGCCACCCGTGCGCTCTGGCAGCCGCTGCACGAATTCGTAGGTGAGCTCGTGCTCGTTGCCGGTGTCGGCGAAGACCGCACGAAAGTCCCGTCCAGACTCCAGGGCGAGCAAGTAGGTCGCGGTGGAGTCCTTGCCGCCAGAGACGTTGACCAGGTGCTGCACGCGCCTGACGCCATTGCTGGCGCTCATTGCGTGCTCCGCGGCTTCTGAATCTCGTGGACTCGGTCCCGGGTTGGATCGCCCTGGTAAATGCCGCGCGAGCCGGCGGCGCGGGTGCTGTAGCGCTGGATCAGCGTCATCGGCGAGTTGCCAGCGAGTTCACGGCGCAGTTCGAGCTCGGTCTTCAGGTTCTGGATCTCCTGTTCCAGTGCGCCGCTCTCCTGGTCCACGGCCTTCGTCGCGAGTTCGTTGGCCGCGACGTTGGGCTCCTTGCGGCCCGTCAGTAGCGTGCGCTGCAGCAGAAGGGCCTTCTCCATCACCGAGGCGAGCGCGACCTCCGACGCTAGGCGCTTGCCCAGCAGATCCTGGTCGGGCTCGTCGCGCAGCGCTTCGATTACGCCCCGCGTGAGCGGCAGCGAGGCACTGCCTGCGGCGTCCAGGTTTGCCGCGGTGGTCGGCTTGGCCCCGGACACGAGTTCCTGCAATGCCTTGAGCTTGGCCTCGTACTCTTCCTGGATTAGCGGCGTCAGGCCTACGCCGGGTGTGGTCGAGGTCTTGGTACAGGTCTCGCAGGTTCGTTGCTCCCGCTCGCCCAGCACCCTCGTTGCCCACGTGGCCGCCGCCTGCGGCGAACTCCACGTCTGGCACGACAGGCGTCCGTTGCACTCGTTCGCCGAGATGGAAGACGTGTCGGTGGCCCCGCGCCCGTTCAACAGGTTGTAGCCCGCACGCGTGACGTCCCCGACGATCTTGATCGAGGACTGGCCCGAGCCGCCCGCGCTGACTCCGCCGACCCAGGGCACGCCGTTGTTGCCCTTATTTGCCTCCGCGCGCTCGATGGCCGATACCGCGTCCGTGCTGGAGACCGCCTGCTTGAGGGCCATGCCTTCGGCCAACTGGTCCCAGCCGGTCTGCCCGCCCGCCATGTCGGCCATGCGGCTCGCGATCGCGCGGCATGTCATCTTGGAGCGGTCGAAGTCCAGCCGGGCTTGCAGGATGCCGTTCGTCAGCAGGTTGTAGAGCCCGGGATCGGCGCGCTGGATGATGAGCGCCGGCAGCGAGGCGACCGCACTCGTCGCGGACTGGATCACGTTGCTCATGATCGACTGAAAGCCGTTGCTGATGCCGTTCAACTGGTTCTGCAGCGTGGTGGTGATGCTCATGTCGCCGCAGATCAGGTTGCTGTTCCAGCCCATGCCGACGCCGATGCTCTGCATGTTCCCGGCAGGGCTCATCGAGACCGCGCGGCCGCCGCCGATGCTGTAGAGCACGTCGCTGCCGATCACGTTGCCGCTGGCGCGGATGCCGTCCTCGTCGATCCGGGTCTGCGCACCGGACGTGCTGCAGAGGGCGACGAGTGCGGCCATGGCGATCAGGCTGCGCGGGCCTGCGCGGGGAGCAGTGCGGGGGGATGCCATGTCGTCCACGGGGTTCTCCGTCAGAAATCTCAGAAATCGGTGCTGCCGAGGAAGACCTGGCCACGCCGCTGGCAGCAGCTGTACGGGCGCCAGAGCGCCCAGGCGTAGTCGCCCAGTTGGGCTTGCACGTGAGGGCCGCGGTTGGGGAAGACCGCGCATTGGCTGGAGAGAGTGGGCGTCAGCTCCTGCCATTTGCCGGAATCAGCATTGCTTTCGACCAGCGGGCCGGCGGGCCAATAGCCGGCGCTCGGGCTTGCAAGGAGAGGCTGGTAAACGTGCGGCTGGCCGGTGCGTGTCACGATGTCGCCAGCGCGCTGTGCCACCACGGCGCCACTGAAGTGGTCGTCGGTCTGGTGCAGGAAGCCACCGCGCGGATAGACGTTGCCCCACAGGTCCGCCGACAGCCGAGATCCGATCTCGCGGATGCCGGGCGTGAGCGATTCTGGGTACGCGAGCTCGGGCACGTTGTAGCGCCATGCCATCGTGTCGAAGGTGCTCAGCAGGTAAGGCATGAAGGGCGTGCCTGCGCCCTCGCAAGTGTAGCCGGAAGCGCTGGCGAACGCGGAGAACGCTTCGCCGGCCGGGTGTCCGATCACGTCGGCGTTCTTGAACTTGGCGAGATTGTTCTCGTGGTTCTGGTTGGTGGTTCCGGCGCCTCCGGCCTGCGCCGTGGGATTGGGTACGCTCATCGCGCGGACTTCGACCCAGGGGTTCGCCCCCGTGTTGCTGTAGCTGGAGACGACCGCATCGGGAACGTAGTGCCGCACCTTCACCGAGGTGCGCACCGTGCAGCCGCTCCAGGTGCAGTACAGCCAGTAGCAGATGCCGGAGACCCGATACGCGAAGCAGTCGGGCGAAAAGGCCGACGCCACGATGGTCGCGGTATCCAGTGCATACGAGGGCACCGTGGCGGCGAACAGGACGCCGAAGGTCGCGGCGCGCAGCTTCTTCGAGCGCATCACTGCCCGGTCCTCCGGTACGCCGCGATGCGGCCCAGGGCGCGGCGTGTGTCGGCGTCGCCATACACGACGTAACGCCCGTCTACCACGACGGCGGGCAGCTTGGCGACACCGAGCGAATACGCGTCTGCCACCCCCTGGTAGGCCAAACCCAGCTTCTTCTGCCTTTCGGCGAAGCCTGGACTCGCCAGACGCTGGCGCATCATGGCTTCCGCACGCTGCGGATCCCGCGGCAAGCCCGCGCTCAGGTCCGAAACCAGGCGGGCAGGCGCATCCAGTTCGATGATGGTCGCACCGGGCACGGCTGTGACCGGGTGGGCCTTGTCGGTGAAGACTCTTACGTCATCGGCGAAGGCCGCGGCGGAAGCGGTGACGGTGAAGCCGGCTGTCACCCTCGCGATTAGGACGAGGCTCGGGCGCGTGGAGAGACGGTGGACGTGCACGTGGGGACCCTGGATGTGTTCACGGGGTTCCAAGTCGAACGCAGGTGCCCAAGCGCGGCCAGGGAAAATGGGCAACCCCCGCTGCCGTGTTGTTCGGCGAAAAGAGGACGCCCCATGGCTGGGGCGTCTTGGGATCACAGCAGGCCGGCTTCGGCAAAGGAGAAGGGCGTGCCCGAGCCGACGATCACGTGGTCTAGTACGCGGACATCGATCAAGCCCAGCGAAGCGCAGATGCGCTCTGTGAGAGCCCGATCAGCATCGCTGCTCTGGGAAACGCCCGACGGGTGGTTATGCACGAGGATGACTGCGCAGGCGTTCAGATCCATCGCTCGCTTGACGATGACGCGTGGGTAGACCGCGGCCTGGTTGATCGTTCCTTGGAACAGGGCGTCGAAGGTGATGGCTCGATGTTGGCTGTCAAGGAAGACAACGCCGAAGACCTCGTGGCGCTCACCGGCAAGCTTCAGCCGCAGGTAGTCGTAAAGCGCTCTGGGACTTGGAATTGGCGCCTCCCGTTGGAACATGCGTCGCTCCAGCACATGGAGCGCGCGGTGGACCAAGCGGGTTTCCTGGGCGGTGAGAGTAGGGCAGGGTGTGGTGCTGGGTTGCAGCACCTCGGACGTGGCAAGTTGCGGCATTTGGAGCCTCCGGCTTTCATACGAAGAGGAGCCGCACGCCCACTGGGGAGTGAAGGCCCCGTGGGTTGACGATGATGGGCATCAGTCAGCGATTGCGCGCTGTTCGTCCGCGGTTCGGATGCGGGGCGGACTGGTGCGATCGGCGCATGCGCGCCGCAGCCTTGAAGATCACGGCTGCCTGGGAAGGGAGGATGTCGTCCTCCACTACCTGCGATCAATACTGGGCATTCGGAGCACGGAAGCCCAGCCGGAATCTGGGCTGGGAAGTGGTCCCTTTTGAGGTGCTCTGCACGAACAGAGCGCGCCGGATCGTGGGGACTTGTTCAGCGTCACTGCGGCAGGCATCCGTCCCGGACGGGTGGAGTCGCCAGAGTGGCTGACCCAGATCCGTGGTCAATGTCGTGCGTCGTGCGATGTCAGCATGTCCAGAGCGGACATCAGCGCATCAGCCGGCACCGCCCCGCTGAGGCGCATTTCATTGCCGCTGGCGCGGTCCCGTAGCTGCAGTGTCGGCGTTCCGCTGATTCCAGTGCCGGACGCTTGCAGCGATTGTTGTATGACGGTGGCTTCCGACTTTTCGCCTTCCACGCACGCCTGCATCTGAGGCGTCATGTCGGGATAGCGAGTGCTTTCCGACACGCCGCGGCCTTCGGCGCGCGTGTGTGCGTAGATCCAGTCCACCGTGTGCCAGAAGCCTGCATGGCCGCGTTCGTTGCCGGCGCATTCGGCGAGCCGGGCCTCCTGGCTGGCCGCCGGCTCATGCGCCTGGAGCGGGAGGTGATGCCACTGCAGGTTGACGTCGTGCGTCGCTCCGACCCAGCGCACAAGCTGGGGAACGTAGTCCCGGCAGTACGGGCATTCCAGGTCGGCATAGATGGTGATGGTGAAGCGCGCATCCGATCGGCCGAGCGTCCAGGGCGGCCCTGGGGGCAGGGGCGGCGCCGGTTGGGCTGGCTGAGCTTCTGAGGACGCTACCTGCGGCGCATCCGGCCAGATCGCGATCGCGAGCGCAGCGGTCAGCAGAACAGCCGCTGCGGCGATCGGCCACTCGATGTTGGAAAGCGCCGTGCGCCAGCGCAGGAGTCGGGTGATGGTGGGTCGCATGGGGGGGCTCCATATTCAGCCCAGGGCGTGGTGCGGCAGCGGCTCGATGCCGCGTGCGCGATCGATGCGCTCGGCGACCAGGATGGCGGCGTCGAGCTCGTGGATGCCTTGCTGCTGCATCAGCGCGAAGCGTTCGGCTTTCTCTTCGGGTTCGGTCATGGCCATGGCGAGGTACAAGCTGGGCGGTACGGCCCGAAAGAGGAGTTCCATGGACTTGGAGAGGATGACGCCCTCGGTGAACTTTCCTGCCTCCTTGCGCGCCGACAGCATCAGGGCCTTCTGCGCAGGGTTGAGTTCGCGGAAGCGGGCGATCTTCTCCACTTCGTCGGGCGGCATGGAGAGGCAGATCCACCATTCGATCATGTTGAGCATGGGCTCGGCGGCCTTTGGCAAATCGTCGAGATTCTGAGTCGCCAGCCAGAACCAGGCGCCGAGCTTTCGCCACATCTTGGTGATCTTGACGATGTAGGGCGCGAGCAGAGGATTCTTCGTGATGATGTGGCCCTCGTCGGTGACGTTGATGATGGGCCGGCCGAGGAACTGGTCGCGCTCCGCGATGTTGTTGACGGTGTTGATGAGCGAGATGTACGCCACCGAGAGCTGCGCGTTGTAGCCCTCGCGCGCATAGGTGGCGAGGTCCACGATGGTGATGTCGGCCTCGGGCCAGGGCGTGCCGGCACGGTCGAACATCTCACCGTCCGTGCCCTGGCAGAACATATCCATGGCGTCCGCCATCTCCAGCAGCCGGGCACGGCGCATGTCCGGCAGGTTGGCGTCGCCGGCCCGTTCCTGCAGCGCGTCGCGCACGTCCCGCGTCAGCACGGTACTGCCTGCGGCCGTGCATCGGCGGGCGGCATCGAGGATGCATTGCCGGATCAGGCTGCGGTCGGCGCGCGTCATGCGCGCCTCTTCCTTGTCTTCGCCGCCGGTAATCATGAGGCGGGCGGTGATCTCGAGTTCGCCGAGCACGTCGCGTTGCTCGTCCCCGTCGGACGCGGAGCCGCCCGCATCCGGCGCTTCATCGAGCGCGTCGGCGTCGAGCGTGCGGACCTGGCTGGGTGTGTCCACCAGGCGCCGCGCATCGGCGAAGGGAGCGAGGCTGACGCCCGCGCCCGGGGCGAGCCGCACGCGGTTCACCGTGAGGCCGAGGCGGGCGGCGAAGTCGCCGAACAGCCCGAAGGAGTTGCCGGCCTCGACGATGAAGAGGCGAGGGCGGTACATCGCCGTCACCTGGTTGAGCAGGTTGTTGAGGGTGGCGCTCTTGCCCGATCCAGTGGGTCCGAACAGGAACAGATGGGCGTTCATCTGCCGGTCCAGCCGGTTGAGCGGGTCGAAGGTGATGGTGTCGCCGCCCCGGTTGAATAGCGTGATGCCGGGGTGGCCCGTGCCGCGGCTGCGCCCCCAGACCGGCGCGAGGTTGGCCGCGTGCTGCACGAACATGAGCTGCGTGTACCACTGCCGCGTGTCCTTGGCGGGGTCGAAGACGCACGGCAGCCAGCGCAGGTAAGTGTTGAGGGGGGCGACCTCGTCGTCCTCGCGCACCGGCTGTAGGCCGGCGCCCAGCATCACGTTGGCGAGCTGCACGCCGCGCTCATCCAGCTGGGCGAGATCCTGTCCGCGCAGGTAGAAGGCGAGTGCGCCGCGGTAGAGCTTGTGCGCGCTGCCGATCAGTCCGCGTGCCTCCTGCACGTCGCGGCGGGTCTGCTCGGACGCCAGCGTCTCGCCCACGGCCTTGCGCGCGAGGTGGTTGAGATGGGATTCGAGTACGTCCTGTGGCGTGGCGACCAGGGTGAGGCACATCACCGTGTCCTCGGGTAGCTGATCGAAGAGCGCGTTGATCGCGTCTCCCTTGCGCGTTTCGCCCGTGAGGTGACCCGTGCCCGGCGCGTTGCGCAGACGGTCCATCACCACCGCGCGGTGGGGCATGCCGTCGAACCACCAGATGCCGTTGTCCACGTCGGAGCGCGGCGGGCCGAAAAACAGCCGCTGGGCGAAGTCGGTGCCGCTCGCAAGTTCGATGTCGCCTTCCTCGGCTTCTTCGGGATAGCGCGTCAGGTCGTAGAAGCGTTCCCTGTCGAGCGCGGTATCGCCGAGCAGATGCGGCTGCGGGTTGAACCAGCGCAGCAGCCATGCGTGGATGTCCGCTGCGCCCAGACGTTCCGCTTTCACACCGGCATTAGCCAAGCCGCCCTGCAACCGGTCGCAGATGGTCGTCAGCGCCTGCTCGGGCGACAGGCCGCGGCGCTGGCCGGAGGCGTCGCCGAGGCGCCGGTAGACCACCATGCGTACCCTCCGGGCCTGGCCGCGCCAGGGCAGGCGCGTCACGGCCGTGTCCTCGAACAGGCCGCCGGGCTTGGCGATGGCGCGCAGGTGGTGGGCGAAGAAGCGCTGGTAGAAGGCGGTGAACGCGGTGTCGCGCGCCCGCGGCTGCACGTAGGCGTCCAGGCCGCGCAGGTAGCGTTCCCAACTGGCCTCGTCCTGGGCGTAGAGCTGCACCACCCATGGGTGATCGTCCAGTTCGTCGAAGGCATCCTGCAGCGCATTCTCCAGCGCATCGCGCGCCTGCCACAGCCACGCCATCTCGCGGCCTTCCGTGCCGATGGGCACGAGTTCAAAGAATGCCGCGACGGACACCCCGTCATCCAGCAGCATGCTGCGCGACTCGGGCAGGTACTCGGCCCAGGGCAGCATGTCCACGAAGGAGGGCGATACGCCGTAGAGGGCGCGCTCGTCGTCTTCGGTGGCGCGCGGCCGGCCCGGCGGGCGCGCGTGCGTGCCGGGCGCCGGAATGCCGTTCTCCGCGAGCCGGGCGACGTGTTCGTCCCAGGCATCCGGCGGGTCCGCGGCGGGGTGGTCCGCGGCGACCGAACCCATCGCTGCGACACCGCTGCGCAGTCGATGCAGCGCGCCCGCGGCGCGCTCGGACCAGCGCCAGCGCGGCCGCCGCGGCATCAGTAATCCTCCACGCGTTCGCCGGGCATCGCGTATTGCACGCGCTGGTACAGCGGGAACACCGTGCTGTAGCCCGGCACGGGAACGGGATCGGTGCCGGCGAGGTGGGGGAAGACGTACATCACCAGATCGGGGTTGGGCAGCCGGCGGAACTGGCGGTAGATCTCGTTCTGCGCCGTCCGGGTGTAGGCCGCGTTGTCGGCGGGGATGGCCTGGACGTCGGCTGCCGTCAGGGGGCGGCGCAGGACCTGGCGCGCGTCCATCAGTTGGCGTGCCGCCGCGCCGCCGACCTGCGCACCGGGCACGCTGGCGCCGGCGGTCTCCTGGTCCCAGATGTCGCGCATCGTGCGATCGCCATGCGACAGCAGGTCGTCTTTGTGCGTCGCGCAGCCAGACAGCAGCAGGGCGATGGTGGCAAGCAGGCTGCGCAGCGCCCCGCGACGCTCAGTCCAGGTCGTTCGCATGGGTTCCTCCGGTGGTGTGGCGGACCTTGCGGCCCTGGGCTTCGTAGTCGATCTGCACGGGTTGTTCGAGGTGGACGGCGACCTGGGCGCCGGGTGGCACGTACACCGCGGCGAAGGCCTGCCCGTAGAGCTTGTTCACCCACTGGGACATCTCCTGCACGCCGCCAGCGAGGATGCGGCCCATGGCCTCGTTGCCGGAGATGCCCACGGTGCCCAGCGAGCCGTTGCCGTTGCTGACCACCGCCACGCTGCCGCTGTCGCTCTTGATGAGCGATGCGGCGCCGGCGCCAGCCGCGGTGATGAGGGCCTGCGATCCGAGATATTGCTGCGCGTTGCTGCGCCGCTCGCCGCTGACACAGGGGATGCCGTGTGGGTCGCTGATCCAGCCGAGGCCGCCCAGGATGGAGCCCTGGCCATCCGCGGCGTTGCCGTTGCCCGAGCCGCCGCGGCTGCTGCCCGCGCCGCCCTGGGCCTTGTCGTCCGGGATCGTGCGGATCGTGCCGTCGCGGAACACGAAGGTGACCGAGCGGATCTGGCCGCGCACGCACGAGAGCGTCCAGTCGCCCGAGGCGGTGCCGCTCACCACGGCGCCCGCCACCTCCGGCAGATCGATGCCGTTGGCCGTCAGGTTGTCGGGGCCGATGAGGACTTTGAAGGGATAGGGGTCGTTGACCGTGCCGTCGATCGGCACACGCCCGATGAGGGCCGTCATCGCGACGGAACCCATCAGGGTGGCGTTCGTGGGCAGGGTGTAGACGGGCTTGGCGGGCTTGGCCTCGGTGGCGGGCGAGGTGCCGGCCGGCGTGGCGGATGCGGAGCCGCCGCCCGCACCGCCATCGGCGGGGCCAAAGCGCATCGGAAAGCGATCGGCCTTGCCCGGGCCGCCGGGTGCGGTCTTGCCCGCATCGGGCCGCGCGTCGTCGGGTTCCACCCACCGCACGCCCGATGCGCCAGCGGCGCCGAAGCCCTTGCCGTCGCCTTCCTCCAGCCCCAGCCCGACAGGCAGGTCGGCGGAGCCGCCCTTGGCGCCCAACTGGTCCAGCTTGTGCTGCAGGTCCTGCAGCATGCTCTGGGTCTGCTGCTTGTCGCCAGCGACCTGTTCGTTCTCCTGGTGCTGGCGGTTGCGCTCACCGTCGATCGCGGCCTGGATGCGCTGGTCAATCGAGTTGTCGCGCTGGCGCAGGCGCTCGTTTTCCGCGCGCTGGTTCCTGTTCTCGCCGACGGCGGTCTGCAGTTCGCCGCGCAGTTGCTTGACCTGCGCGACCAGGGTGGCCACGGTGTCGCGCGGGGTGTCACCGTCGATGCCCAGGGCCTTCATTTCCTCGGGCGTGAGCTGCGCGGTGCCACCTTCTGCGGACTTGTCCGGTCGCGAGGAGGTCAGATGGATGCCGAGGAAGACCAGCAGCGCGACCACCGGGATCATCAGCCACTTGAGCAGACCGTTACTTTTCATGGGCGGCTCCCGAAGGCTGGTGTGGAGCGGCCGGCGTGGCAGCTGGAGCCACGGCGGCGTCGAGGGCCGGCGGTGGGAGGTTTTGCGCGGCGTCGATGCGGCTGATGCGCGGCAGCAGCGCGTCGCCCAGCCCGCGTCCGCGCGTGACGAGGTAGAGCACCGTGGTATCGGTGGCGTCGCCGGCCGGCCCCAGGCCCGGGTGCTGGAAGGTCGCGGCGACGAAGTCGCCGATCAGCATGCGGGGATCGAGGTCCACCCAGCGCGGCGAGGTGTTGGTCAGGCGTACCGCAGTCACCCACTGGTCTTCCATGCGCCACGCGGCCAGGGCCTGCGCGCGCACGGGCAGCGACGGCGCGAGCGCGTCCAGGTTCAGGCCGCGGCGCAAGTTCGCCTGCGACACGCCTATGGCTGGTTCCACCGTGCGCAAGGGGGCATAGAGGCTCTGCGCGGCATAGCGGGTGAGCACCACTGCGACCGGCGTCTCGTGGCGCGCATGGGTTCCCGATTCGGCGGACCCGGACGCCCGCACGTCGGCGGGGCGCTCATCGGCGCCTGCGTCGCTGTCCGGAGTTCTGTCGCGGGCGCCGTAGCGCTTAGCCGGCGTGTCGCCTTCGACAATCCGCACGGGCTCCAGCGTGGCCTGGCCTTCCTTCGGCGCTTCGGCCGCGATGTCGATCAGGATCAGCGCGCCGCTGTCGGCGTCCTGCAACTGCAACCGGGTCGGCTCGATCGCTTCGCTGGCCCGCAGGTAGATCGCGCCGCCAGCGCTCTGCACGCGCAGGCGATCGGCGATGGTGGCGGGCACGCCCACGCGCACGTTCCGATCGATGAAGACCACGCGCTCTTCCCCGACGCGCAGGGGCACAGCCAGCGGCATGCGTTCCCAGCGAAGGATCTGTAGTGCCTGGGCCGCGGGAGCGACGCCCAGCCAAAGCATGGCGCCCAGTGCGAGCGCGCGCAGGGCGAAGGGGATGGGTCGGTTCATGGCGTGCCTCCAGGCAAGGGCGCGGCGGGCGCGGATGGGTTGCCCGGTGCGGTGGTCGCTGGCGCCGCGGCGGGCAGCGTGATGCGCTGCGGAGCACCGCTGTAGCAGTCGAGGGCCAGGCCGAACGGGTTCCGCTCGGGATCGACATCGAGGCGGACCACCTTCAACGGGTAGCGCACGAGCGCCCGCTTCACCTGCTCTCCCGCGTAGTACTCGTCCGCGGCGACGTCGAGCGTCACGATCCAGTCGCGCTCGGACAGCACCTTGACGCGCGTGGTCGGGTCTTCGCCGTAGCTGCGGCCCGGGATTTCGTAGAGGCCGCGCACGCGCTGGCGCAACTCGCCGTTGGTGCGGCGTGTCTCGTAGTCCTGCTGCAGCAGAGCTTGGCAGGACGGGGTGAGGTAGGCTGACAAGGCGCGCAGGTTGCGGGGGTAGTCCTCCTCGCCATTCGTCGGCCAGCGGTTGAGCTGCTGGAAGATGTAGTAGCCGAAGGCGTACACGTTCTCGGGCGGCACGTCCCACCACTTGCGGGTGCTGCCCGAGCGCAGATCGGGGGGCACGTGGATGGTCAGGTGGCGCGGCGCATTTGCCCAGCCGATGCCCAGCAGCACCGCCAGTGCGAACAGCGCCGCGCCCACCCGGCGCAGGGTGCTCACGTGCGCCTGCAGGTGCGCCACCTCGTTGCGGAAGCGGCTCATGGCCGGCCCCGGGGATGCAGGTGGCGTGGATGGAAGCCACGGTGGCCACGCGGGCGGCGAACGGGCGCAGTGCGGCGCGTGGTCCAGCAGCCCGAGCGCGTGACCAGCCCCTGGCCGCCGAGGCGTGCGGCCCACAGCGGATGGCGCAGGGCCAGCCGCCACTGCATCTGGCGGTACAACCATGTGTCGGGCCGGCCGCGTTTCGCGCGCCGCAGGATGCCGCCTCCGATGAAGACGCCCGCGGCAATGCCCGCCACGATCATGGTGGGCACCATTGCGATGCTGCGCGTGATCCACGCCAGCGGCAGCCCCACAGCCAGTCCGGCGGCGGCGGATGCGCCGGCGCAGACCCAGAGTTCGTCGGCGGTGAGGCCGCGCACCACCACGGGCTGGCGGTTGAGCCGGTGAGGGAGGAAGGCGACGAGCCCGTCGCGTGTCGTGTCCTGGGGGGCCATGGGCACGCTGCTACAGGATGGCCGTGGCCTTGGTGAGCAGCCAGATGCCGACCACCAGCAGCATCGCGCCCACGGCCACGGTCAGGCCGAACTGGCCCCAGGTGGCGCGGCCGGTATGGATTTCCGAGTAGCGCGTGTAGGCGTGATAGCAGACGCCGACAAACATGGAAGCCACGACGAGCAGCGCGACGAGCAGCACGATGTCGTAGCCGTAGTTCTGCAGCGTCTGCAGGATGCCCTTGCCGGCTCCGCGCGACGGGTCTTCCATCGTGGGCAGGCCGACCGCGAATGCGGGTGTCGCTATCGCCAGCAGGGTGGCCGTCGCGAGGATGGGAGCGGTACGCGTGGCGCGACGTCGGGGGAGGGTGGATGCTTGCATGGCAGGTCCTCGGTTCATCGGATTTCTCAGGAAAGGCGGGATCAGCGGGAAAGCAGCAGGAACGTCAGCACGAGGTAGAGCGCGAGGAAGCGGACAACCACCGCGAGAAACTGGCGCTGCGACAAGCGCTGCTCGGCCCAGCCCGCGTAGGCGGCGCGCATGGCCCAAACGCCCCAGAGCAGCAGCACGGCGAACACGAAACCCAGTACGACATCGGCGACGGCCGAGGCCGGGAACCCGCCGTTGGCCTGGAAGGCAGCGAGTTGGTCCGCGGTCGCGGTCATCGCCGCTGCTCCGCAGGTGCGGGTCTCGGCGCGCTGTCGCGCGTGTACTGGCCTGCCAGTGCGGACGGGTCGCGCGGCTGCGCGCGCACCGGGACCAGATAGCTGGCGACGCCCGCCTGCATGCGGCGCATGTCGTCGTGCAGGCGCGCGTAGTCGAAGTGGTATCGGGACGGTTCGGAGGCAGCGGTAGGAGCTGCCGTGGCGGCGAGCCGGTCTGCCTGGTCGAGCAGACGCTGTGCCCCTGCCAACCGCTCGCGTTCGAGGGCGCCGTCGGCCCGAGCCGATGTCGTGCCGCAAAGAAGTGCCACGGCCAGCACGCCGGACAGGGGGAGGCGAGGGGATGCGGCGTGGCTGGCCGTGGCACGCGAGGTCATGTCGGTCTCCTTGCTGTGGGGAGACTCGATGCTGCGCAGGCGCACGGATGGGCGCCGCCATCAATGAGGACGTGGCTTACACCGCATTGAGGTTCATGACGCGATGTGCTGGTTGCGCGTTCCTGGATGTTGCACCAAGGAACCCTGAGGCAGCATGCATTCGCGGTCGGGATGTGCTGCACCGAAGGGTCAGGGCTGACCCTGCCGGTGAATGCCTCGGGGCGGTTGGTGGGAGCCGAGCCGTATGGGAAGACGTTTTAGGGGTCTGCCGTTATGACGTGAATAACGAATGTGCTGCCCATGCCATCCGACCTCGATAGCGTCGGAAATCTAGGGAAAAAGGACGCTGGAATGCAAGCTCTGTGTCGTTTGACACAGGCATCCGCGACAAGAAAAATAGATGGAGTTGCCCTTCAGGAACAAAATTCAAGGAGGATCAAACGATGAGACACACGTGGCTTTTCGTCGCAGCCTGCGCAATGGCGCTGTCCAGTACTGCCCAGGCCCAGGATGCCAAGGCTTTGGACCAGTTGGAGGTCATCTCCCGCAGCTACGCAAAGGACAATCACGTGGCTGAAGCGGAAGCCTCGCGGCGCCTGGAGCTCAGGCAGGTGCTTGCCCGGTCGGAGATCGAGGCTTTCAAAGCGGACTACGCCGACCGTCTCGATACCTCGTATTGGGACGATAGCCGCGACGGGTTCAAGCTCGTGCTGCGACTCAAGCAGGGTCCGCTACCCGCTATCCATGAGTTGTCCACGGCGCACGGGACCATCCCGGTGAAGTTCACACTGGTGTCCGGCAAGACGCTGGACGAGATCAGCGCCATCCTGGCGTCGAACCAAGCACACCTACAGGAGCAGGTGCCCGGCTTGCAGGGCACTGGTATCGATGAGGTGGATGCTGCGATCGTGCTTTACGTCTTCGTCCCTGCGGAGGAGCAAGCTGCCTACGAAGCGGAGAACGCAACGCTGAGTCGTCAGCTCGGCGTGCCTGTCAGGTTCAAGTTCCTGCCGGGCCCCATGGAATCAGAACCACAAGAGTCGCCCGAGCCATCGTCCAGCTCAACGCTGCCGACACAGAGTGCGCCAATGGCAACGACCCAGTCCCCCTATGTGCGGGGCGGCTCGCAGATCCTCAATCTGGACAACGAGCACCAGTGCACCGGCGGCTTCATCGTTCGGAACAAGGACAACACCAAGTGGGGCCTGGTCACCGCGGCGCACTGTGGCAAGAACCTCATGTACGGAAACTGGTCGGATGCGGCGAGCGGCGCACAGGTCACCGCGAAGCTGACTTACGAGGACCGGCTTTTCGACGCGACACACGACTTGGCATGGTTTTCTTTCCCAGTTCTGGGCTACCGCCCACTTGGAGAAGTCTTTGCGAGGGACACCTGTTCCAGTTGCGGCGTGGCGATCCTCTCCGCCGCAGCCGCCGTAGCTGGAGATCGGGTATGCCACAGGGGCTTGCAGACCGGTTGGACGTGCGGCGTCGTGTCGAGTAGCACGGCGAGCTTTAGCAGTAAGGAGTGCAACGGACAGGTCTGTGACCCCCTGGCCTACAAGGTGGTAGTGGGGGACGACTTGGCGTGCTTTCGTGGTGACAGTGGCGGGCCGGTCCACTATGGAAATATTGCCTACGGCATCGTCAAGAGCGCTTCCTATGCGGGCGTCGAACCGGGCCGGTGCGGCGCGCTGGTTTTCAGTCCGATTGGCAAGATCGTGGACCTGGGCCTACGGCTGTACTGATTCCGGTATGCCGCACCTCTACCGGCTCTACCACTAGCGCATCGCGCGCAGATCAAATTCGTTCAGCCGGCCTAGACGTCGTGCATGAACCACACGCCCCGCAGCAGTACGGTCAACAGGAAGCGCAATGCAGGTGCGCGTAGTCGAAGTGGTATCCAGACAGCTCTGAGGCCGCCCCGGAGCCGCCGTGGCGGCGAACTGGTCCACATAATCGAGGTGTCGCGTCTCCGCCTGTCGCTCAAGTTCGAGGGCGATGTCGGCGTAGGTTGATGCGGCCCGGCAAAAAAGTGCCACGGTCAGCACCACGGTCAGGGTAGGTGGGGATGCGGCGCGCCATTGCGCCAATGCTTCGGCAATCAATGCGGGAGAAGACCTTTTCCGTCGCACCGCGTCGATCGGCAATACCCCGAACAGACGACTGATCAGAGGCGCGTTGCTATAGCAGTGGCATGTCAAGCGGGACTTTCACTCAGCGTTCGGGAGGCCTATCACCCAGGGCTTGCCGCGCCCGTTCCTGAACAGCGGCGGCCCTCATAATTTTCCCAATAGGCACGCCAAAAGCAGCCTGACACCATTGCCCACAGATCGCTCTTTCAGCGCATCGCCTGGGATAGGTACCGCGAGGACCATGGTGTGAACTCCAGCTTGTTCCGCAGCGAGGTCTATGAGAACAGGCGCAGCGTGCTTGCCGGTTCCATATCCCTGCGGGAACCGCGGAGCGGCTGGGCGTTCATGGGGTTCGGGATGTGCGCAGTCCTCGCGATCGCGTTGTTGCTCGCGTTAGGTCAGTACGACCGCCACGGGCCGGTCAGCGGGGCGCTGGTGCCGAGCGATGGATTGCTCACCGTGGTGGCCCCCGAGAGAGGGCCCATAACACGCGTCTTCGTGCGCGAGGGTGAGTGGTTGCGAGCGGGGCAGCCGCTGCTGGGGATTGCCGAAACGCAAACCAGTGCATCGAGCGGAGATGCCGGCGTTGCCGTGTTCGAGCAAATGGCCTTCAAGCGCCAGCGGCTGTTGGATGACCTCACCGGGCAGGACCGACTGGCCGGCATGCAGAGCCGGGACATCCAGCGCGCGGCGCTCCTGATACCTCCGGTGGATGATCCGGTGACCGATTCACCCGTCGATACCGAGCAATTCGTGGTGGCCGAGCTGCCGATGGCGACTGTGCTCCCTGCGGCGACGACTTTGCCGGCAGAGCTCTGGGTTCCCACGCAGGGCTCTGGTTTCATGCGCAAGGGAGGGGAGGTCGTCATCCGATACCGTGCCTACGGCTACCACCAGTTCGGCCAGTACTTCGGTCGTGATCACCAGGTGTCCCGCGATTTGTCGTCGCTGTCCGAGGCGAACAAGGTCCCAGGCAAGGAGATCAAGAAATCAGGCTACCGTGTGCTGGTGCACCGGGAGAATCAGCACGTGCAGGTGTACGGAAGGCCAGAGGCTCAGCGGCCCGGCATGACGCTCGACGCCGGCATACGCCCCGACCGCCGCCGGCTCTTCGAGTGGATCTTCGATCCGCTCTACGGCTTCGGACAGCGCTCGATCAAGGATTGTGAGCATGGCTGAAGAGCCCTGGGATCGCATGCCTTGGCACTGGACGGCCTGGCGCGCAGCAGCGATGCTGCCGCAGTCCGGAGCGGACGGGTATCGGCTGAGCCACGGAACACGCAGATGGACTGGATGACCAGCGCCGGGCCGGCGGCCCGCAAGGCAGAGGACCAACCGGATGCGCGGCGCTGCAGATATTTCATCGCCGACGATCATCCGTCTGCGACATTCGCCGTGCTGCAACTGCTTGCCACGGCATTCGCCGTGCCTGGATCGCACTGCGCCACGTTCCATGGAAGCGAGGTTCTGCTGGATGCCTGCGCGGAACCTCCCGGTGGCGTTGTCCGGTTGGTGGTGCTAGACCTGCTGATGCCCGGCAAGCTAAAGCGGGCTCGCCTAGTGCGTGCAGTACTGCGGGCAGATCCGACTGCACGGGTGGTCGTCCACACCGCGGAGGAAAGCGCGTTCCTCGCGAGCGAGGTGTTCCGGGCCGGTGCCCTGGGGTATGTGGCGAAGACGAGTGCCGTGACGGAGCTCGCGAAGGCGATCGAGGCGGCTGGCTCGGGCTGTCGATACCTGGACAGCAGCATCGATGTGGACAGCATCAAGTCCCACCCCTGGACATCCTTGACGGACGCGGAGCGGTCGATCCTGCTCGCCTTCAGCCGTGGCGAGAAGGCCGGGGAGATTGGACAGCGCACCGGGCGCAGCTACAGCACGGTGACGACGCATAAATACAGCGGACTGGCCAAGCTCGGTTTGCGCGATGGCGGTGAACTGCTCCCCTACCTGTATGCCAACGGTCTGCAGTTCGAGCTGGACGGGGCCGATGAGCAGTGAGCGAACCTGGTCCAGGCGGGACGGTGGCGCCGGCAGGCTCCCATATGTGATCGCCGCTGTGGCTGCTGCAGCCAGCAGGTCGCTGCCCGTGTGCGCATTCCGCCCGCAGCGCGGCTGTGGCCATCGCCCGATCCGCCGTATGGCATCAGACTGACCGCGAGACCGCCATGACCCGATCCCCGAACCGTCCTCTCCGCCTGACACGCCTGACACGCCGTTTCGCAGGTGTCGCCATTGCCGTCTGCCTGTTTGCCGGGCCCGCCAACGCGACGTGGATCGTCAACGACCCGATGTCGATGGCCAAGGCGCTGCAGGAGTACGCGGAGCAGGCCAAGCGCTGGACCGAGACGATCAAGCAATACCAGATGCAGCTGGAGCACTACCAGCAGCAGCTCATCAAGCTGCAGCGGCTGCAGTTCGGCGATTCCACCATGGCCGACAATTTTCCGGAGCGGCCCCAGGACTACGGCCTGGAGGACAGCTGCCCGGGTGCGAGCCAGAGCGGCATCAACGGGCTGATGAACCAGTTCAAGGCGTTGGCGCCGGACATGAACGGCAGCGCGGTTGACGAGCAGATGAAGGTCTGTGCGCGCATCGTGATGGCGAAGAATGCCCAGTACAACGAGACGGTGCGCATGCTCAAGCGCCTGATCCAGCGCAACGAGCAGTTCAAGCAGGTGCAGTCGCAGCGCGATGGGGTGGGCACCAGCCAGGGCGCGCTGTCCGCCAACGACAACGAGGTGCGGCGCTTCGTGGCGCAGAACTCCATGGATCTGGATTACTGGCAGGCGCAGATGAAGGCCTACGACGCCTACATCGTGGCGCTCAAGGACGACCAGTCGAGGCTGGCCAGGCGGGCGCTGGACGGCAACAAGAACATCTTGGGACAGGTGATCCAGGCGGGCGTGCTGGCCGGGGCGCTGTCCAAGTAGACGCGCAACAACTTCACCCTCACGACACAGCAGACGGAAAAAATTGGGATGAACGGAGTCTTCGACACCGCAACGCACTGGATGCAGCCGCTGGCGGACACCACTCTGGGGGACTTCGTGTTCTTCCGGCTGGTCAACAACTACTTCACCGACGAGATTGCTGAGTTCGGCCTGGACCTGATGCGCCGCACGATGCATTGGGTGAGCGTGATCGCGCTGACGGCGACCACGTTCTGGATCCTGATCCAGGGCTACCGCATCGCGACCGGGCAGTCGCGCGAATCGGCGATGGCGACGATGGTCAAGGCAGCCAAGGTGGCGGTGATCCTGATGGTTGCCTCCACCATCGGCGCGAACGGCGCGGCGCTGCACAAGACGATGACGGACAACCTGGACAAGGAGATCCACGGCTTGTTCACCGGTGACGACAACAGCAGCGCGGCAGACTCGATCGACGACAACCTCAAGTACACCCAGCTGGCCCTGTCGGCGCTGGATGCGGTGCGTGTGGACGCCAACGATCCCGAATCGATCGAGAAGAAGGGGCGCTCGATGCTGCTGGCCAGCTTCGGCACGGCCAGCCCCCCGATGGCGGCCGGCGCCATGCTGCTGCTGTTCAAGTTCACCATGGCATTTCTGGTGGGCATCGGCCCGATCTTCATCTTCTTCCTGATGTTCGACCAGACCAAGGATCTGTTCCGGAAGTGGCTGTTCTACGTGCTGGGCACGCTGTTTTCCATGTCCATGCTGTCGGTGGTGTCGGCGATGGTCTTGAAGTTCACGGCCAAGGTGGCGGCGGCGTACTGGGCGATGAAGTTCATTCCGCTGGCCAACGCCGAAGGCCTCTCATCGCAGGCCCTGCAGCAGGGCGGGATCGGGCTCATCATGACCGCGCTGATCGTGACGGTGCCGACTATCGCGGCGGCGGTCTGGCAAGGCAACATGGGCACGTTCATGACCTACACGGCCTTCGGCCCTGCGAATGCGGCTTCTCCGGGGCCGCAGGGGCAGCCGCCGGGTTCCTACAGTCCCCCGCAAACCCGCCCGGATTCGCAGGCTTCGTCGGGTTCGATGGTGGGCTCGGCCAGCCACCGGCTCGGCGGGGCGCAGGCCAACAGTTCTCCTTCCGAGGGCAGTGGCGTCATGGGCGCGGCCAACCGCGATACCAGGATCAGGTGACGTGAACGAGAGAGCTATGTACCTAAAACTTCTATCGCTTTGCATCTTGATGTGCGCCGCGTATGGCGCGCACGCGGAAGGCGGATGTCCCCCCGGCCAGTATCCGATCGGCGGCCAGGGGGCTGCCGGTTGCGCCCCGATGCCGCAGAGCCAGGCGGCCCCGCAGGAGGCTCCCCGGCCGACCGGGTACTGGGTCAAGACCTGGGGTGCCATTGCTATGGGCGCGGGCGACGGCTGGAACAGCCTGGGGGTGACGACAGGCAAGGCATCGAAATCCGAAGCGGAGGCTGACGCGCTGAGGCGCTGCTCTTCCGATGGAGTGAAGGATTGTCGAATCGGTTTTGTCTACAAAAACCAGTGTGCGGCTGTCGCGGAGCCGCAGGTGGGGGGACGGGCCTACCTCGACGGGCCGACCAGCTTCGCCGCGGCAGGCGATGAAGAAGCAGCCAGCGGCGTCGCGATGGAGCGTTGCGAGCGGGAGAATCGCGCGGTTTCCGGTATGCAATGCAAGGTCATCTACACCGCATGCTCCAAGGCGGTTTTCAAGAGCTATTGACGGCGGGCCTCAAGCGAGGCTGAAAGGTTGGCTACCCCCTCAAGGAGAAAGGGTCGTGAAGAAGCGTGGATTGTTTGCCGCAGCGCTGTTGTCGGGCATGGCGTTGCCCTCGTGGGCGCAGACCGATGGCTACTACGAGTTCATTCCGTACTACAACAACGACCCCTTCCTCTTTTGCACGATCGGCGTGCCCAGTGACTGCTGGGCGCCGATCAATCCCGCCACGGGCGCGTTCACCGTCACCAACCCGTACTGCTACAACGCCTACTCGTCGGCGATGTATGCGCGCGTTTGCCCCCATGCATTCACCGGAGGGAAGGTAGGGGCGGCGGCGACGCCCCGTTCTTCTGTGGTGCCGGACAGCGCCGCCGTTCCCTGAACCGATCGACGCAGGAGTCGTGACATGTCCCACATGGCGTTGTCGAAGGAGTGGCAGGCTTCCGTCCGGCGCACGTCCGTGCTGCTGACCACCGCCTTGCTCGCGCTGCTGCTCACCGCCGGCATGGCTGCCCTCGCGTACCGCAGCGCCGCCAACGTGGCGCTGCTGGTGGCCCAGGGTACGGCGGTGGTGGGCGCAGTGCTGCAGGTCGGCATCGTGGGGCGGCTGAGCCTCCTGATGCTGCGCGCTTCGCGCGCCTGGTGGCGTCTGCGATCGGGGGGCAAGCGGACGGAGGAGTCGAAGCAGTTGCGGCGGTCCATCGCGCAGGCGGTCGTCGTGACCGCGCTGATGTCGATGTCGGCCCTGGCGGCCGCGGCGCTTGCCGGCTCCCTGCCGGTTTTTATGCAGGTGCCCGAGCTGGGCTTGTCCTTCCTCATTTTGATCGCGATGCTGCTGGTACAGGGCATGCACGTGCGAAAGAGTTGCCGCCGGCTCACCGGCGCCCTCGCCGCTGCGGAGCATGCCGCGCGGCGCACCCTGGTGGCCTGAGACCCATTTCGTGAACGCCAAGATCCCCTGTGCTTTTTCCCTTCTGCTGCTGTTGACAGGATGCAACCCGATGAACACTGCCTCGGAGAATGCCGGCACGCCACGCGCGGAGGCCGGCGGCGACCCGGTGTACCGAAAGAACTCCCGTCCGACGCAAGCCTTCCGGATCACGATGACGATTGAAGGCTCGCCTGGCGACTTTCGGTCCGTCAAGGGCGCAGCGTTCTATCGAATCACCAACTATGAACAATGCACGCCTGTGGATCCGGTGGCGGGTGCTTGGTCGAAGCAGCGAGAGGAGAGTGTGCCTGCGACCTTCCAGAAGATCGACGACAACACCTACGTGTCCACGATTTATGCCGATGGGATGGTGGACGCAGACTACTTCGGCAAGGGCATTTGCCACTGGGATCTGATGGGTGTGGGGATGTCGCTCAAAGCCTCGGGGACTGAGGACGAGACGAATTTCTCCCCCAGTCTGGAGAAGGTCCAGATCATGGATTCGAGTGCCAAGACCACCTATTTCTGGAGGGGCCACTACCCCAGGGAGGACGTGAAGAACTTCGCTGATGTCGGCAGTGCAAGCGTCGAAGATTTCAAGGAAAGTGCTCGCGACGATCTCTTCAAAGTCACCCTGTCGGCCCAGAAGGTGGAGCCGTGAAGCTCACCGATCAGCAATATGCAGCGCTTGCCTATGACGTCTATTCGAAGCCCAGGCAAACGGGCGTCAACAGCCCTGAAGTGGACATCGGTGGCGTCTCCTACAGGCGTCTGGAATATGTGGATCGTCCTTCGGGATATCAGGGAGTCCTCTACCAACGCGTCGATGATGGCCAACTGATCGTTGCCCACCGTGGCACGGAGTTCGATCGACAGCCCTTGCAGGATGGTGTGCTCGCCGACGGTGGCATGGTCGCTACACGGCACAACGCGCAGGTGGCTGATGCCCTCGACTTCACGCGCGAAGCCCTGGCGTATGCGAACACCCTTGGCAAGGGGCGCGAAGCCCCGGAGGTTTCCGTCACCGGTCACTCGCTCGGAGGAGCGCTGGCTCAGGCGAGCGCCCACCACTTCGGCCTGAAGGGCGAAACCTTCAACGCCTACGGCGCGGTCAGCCTGGATCGCCGCATTCCCGAAGGCGGTACCGACGTCATCAACCACGTCATGGCCGGCGACCCCGTCAGCGCTGCCAGCCGGCACTACGGCCAGGTCCGCATCTACGCGACGCCCGAGGAAGTCGCCACGCTGCAGCGCGCCGGCTACGACAACAGCAAGAGCGGCTGGGATGCGCGCAATCCCTTCAGCGCGGTCGGCGGGTTGATCGTCGAGTCGCACCGCATGCACAACTTCCTGCCGGTGGACGGCAACGGGCGGCCTGATCGCTCGGTGCTGGAAGACCCGTCGGCGCACCAGCGTGCCGAGCAGTACGCGCCGATGATCGGCAAGTACCGCGGCGATGTCGAATCCATGCGGGTCGGCACGACGCTGCTTGCGCGCGGCGTGCGCGGGCTGGCCGGTGACGCCGTCAACGAGTTGCGCGGGCCGTTGCCGGCGGGCGAAGGCCGGCAGGGCCTCGGTGCGCCGGAATGGTCGGAACACATGCAGCGGCTGCATCTGCCGAAGACGGAAGCCCGCGAGCCCCAGGGTTGGCACGTGCCGCTGAAGGTGCCGGAGCACGGCGCGGCGTTGCCTGCCGACCTGCAGGCGGATCCGCTCTATCTCGCCATCAAGGGAAAGCTGCCCGCGGATGTTCCGGCCATGGCGGCGATGTATGCCACCAACGAGGCCCGGCGCGACGGCATGACCCGACCGGAGCAGATCAAGAGCGTGCAGGTGGACAACGGTGCAGCCTGGATCGAAGGGCACACACCCGGGTTTCGCGTGAAGGTGGATCTATCGGCGCCGCAGGCGACCATGGCGGCTGCCGCAGACGCCCGCGCGGGCGAGGAGGCATCGCGCAACTTGCAGTCACAGGAAGACACCAGCGTCCAGCAGGCACCAGCCCGGGCGCGCTGAGGTAGTATCCGGCTCGGCCTCGTCAACGTCGCATAGACGTCTGATCGCCGCATGTCGCCTTCACGGCGTGGGTTTGAACAGCAAAAAGAGATCTGAGCGCACGCGCAGCAGGCGCTGAGCGTGCTCCCATTCTTTTGCCGGAGATCCCCATGCGCTGCGTCATCTATACCCGCAAGTCGGCCGACGAGACCGATCCTCAACTCAGTTCACTGCAGGTCCAACGCGACCTGTGCGCTGCTTACATCGCGAGCCAGACCTACGAAGGCTGGCACCTGCTCCCCGAACAATACGACGATGGCGGCTACTCGGGGGCCACGCTCAAGCGACCTGCACTGCAGGCGCTGCTCACCCAGGTACGGCAGGGTGCGGTGGACATGGTCGTTCTCTACAAGATCGACCGCCTGTCGCGTTCGCTTCGCGACTTTCTCAATCTCATCTCCCTTTTCGAGTCCTATGACGTCACGTTCGTGTCGGTCACGCAATCGCTGAACACGGCGACAAGCATTGGGAAGCTCTTGCTCAACGTGCTTCTGTCATTCGCCCAGTTCGAGCGCGACATGACCTCCGAACGCCTGCGCGATTGGTTCGCAGGCGCTCGACAGAGAGGGCTTTGGAAGAGTGGCCGCCGCCCCTTCGGTTATACGGTCCAAAAGGGATACCTGGACATCATGGAAACGGAAGCGGAGGCCGTCCGCTACGCGCACCGGCGCTACGCCGCCATCGGGTCGGTGAAGCTGCTTGCCGACGAAATGCACCGGAAGGGGTTTCGCAATCAGTACGGCGGTCCACTCAAAAAGTCCGCACTCACGAGGGTGCTGCGCAATCGCCTCTACTGCGGCGACCTTGTCCACCTCGGCAAGCCGCAACCAGGCCAGCATACGGCGGTTATTTCAGAGGAGACATGGCGTGCGACGCAAGAGGCCATGGCCCAAAGCGGGGCGCGGCGATCGGCCAGGAATCGCTATCCATTCATCAGCGTGCTGCGTGGCTTGATCTTCAACGAAAGCGACCGAGCGCTCATACACGTGGGGGTTCCCAGGAAAGGCACCCTCTATCGCTACTACGTCCCAAGATTGCAGCGCTACGGCGCTGGCACGACGAGCCAGGACCGGTACCGTGCGAAGCCGCTGGAGCAGGCGCTGATCGCGCTGATCGACCGTCTCACGGGGATGGCACTGGATCGGCAGACCCAGCACCAGAAGGCCGAGTACCTGCGTGGGATCATTCGCCGCATCAAGGTCTACCCCGATGACCTTGAAGTGACATTACTCACCGGAGTCGTGGTCCGGACACCCCATGCAGCAAAGTTGAAGCCACAGAAGAAGCCGCGCGGCGCCCCGCCCTGGCTTGCGCAAGCACGGAGGCTGCGCAAGAAGGGCAACAGCAAGGCCGAGACAGCGCGCTTGCTGCAGGTCCCGTACTCCCAGTTCTGGCGCGCCTCGGTGAAGTACGAATTGTAGGAAGCTCTGCCATCCACGCAGCGGTGGGCGCCAGCTTGGTTAGTTGTGTCCACGCAGTCCTCCCGGCGCGGCCGGCGGGCTGTTGGGGGAGCTGCACCGCATGCGCAGCTTCCTGCCGGTGGATGGCAATGGTTGGCTGGCACGAATCACCGAGGTCGAGGCTGCCCATGCCGGGGCGGGATGCTGTCGCGGCAATCCGTCGACGGAAAGGGCGACACGGTCCCTACTCGGAAGGCGCTTTTTTCGTAGATTCCACAGCGCCTACAGGTGGACGGCATAGCCAGCGACACCCGCGATTTCGCGGGCATGGATATACTGTTTATTCATACAGTGCATGTGTTTTCGCACTGTTGAGTTAGCCCATGTCCCTCCGCATCACCTCGCCGCGCGCCTTCGACTCGACCGTTCTTCCCCCGCATGTGGCGGAAGCCGTGTGGCTCGGTGCGGACCTCGGGCAACCCCTTGGGCGCACAGTGCCTTCCGGCTTCGATGCCCTCGATGCGCAGCTTCCCGGGGGAGGCTGGCCTACCCACACGCTGACCGAGCTGCTCATGCCGCAGCCAGCGCTTTGCGAATGGCGGTTGCTGGGTCCGGCCGTGCCGGCGATGTTGGCATCGGACGGGTGCATCTACCTCGTGGCGCCGCCCAAGCAGCCCCACACGGTTGGCCTGGCGCAACTGGGCCTGCCGCCTGATCGCGTCGTGTGGATCCACGCAAGCGCGCCCGCGGACCGGCTGTGGGTGACGGAGCAATTGCTCAAGTCCAACCCTGCGGGCGCGGTGCTGTCCTGGCTGCCACAGGCGCGCCCGGAGCAAATCCGCCGGCTACAGGTCCACGCGCAGTCCTGCGACGCCGCGGTGTTCCTGCTGCGGCCGACGGCGGCGCTGTCCGGCGCGTCGCCGGCACCGCTGCGTGTCGCTGCGGCCTTGGGGGGCGGCTGGCAGCTGGAGGTACGCATTCCGAAGCGCCGCGGAGCCCCCCTGGACGATGCCCTGCACCTGGAGGCCATCCCGGCGAGCCTGGCGCCAATGCTGCCTCCGCGACTCAGGACCACGCCAGCCCCGTCGCCCCAACCCCGCCGCAAGGAGCCCGCCGATGTCCCCGCATTGGGCCGCGCTGCTTCCCCTTCCGCCCTCGGACTGCCCGCATCCCATTGATGCGCCGTCGCTAGGTACGTGGGCGCTGCAGTTCACGCCTCGGGTGGCCCTGCTGGAGGACGCAGTGGTCGCGGAGGTGGGCGCGAGCGAGCGGCTCCACGGCGGCATGGAAGCCTTGCGCGCGCTGGTGGAGGCCGGCTGCTCTGAACTGGGTACCCGGATCGCCTGGGCGCCCACGGGCCTGGCGGCGCTAGCGCTGGTGCGCCATGCCACTGACGGGGCGATCCCGGACGGGTTCAGCGCGCCCATCGCGCAGTTGCTGGACCGGTTGCCGCTGGATGCGCTCACCGCGGTGGGCAATCACCGCGCCACCTTGGCACGCGTGGGGTGCCGCAGCCTGGGCGATGTCCGGCGCCTGCCGCGCGGCGGCCTGGGCCGGCGCTTCGACAAGGCGCTGCTGGCCGCGCTGGACCAGGCCTACGGATTGCGGCCCGAGGCCTACGAATGGATCACGCTGCCGGAGACCTTCCATGCCCGACTGGAGCTCATGGCCCGCGTGGAAGCCGCTCCCGCGCTGCTCTTCGGGGCGCGGCGCCTGCTGGTCCAGATGGCCGGGTGGCTGGCCGCCCGGCGACTGGGCGCGACCGCGTTCACGCTGCGCTGGTGCCATGACGTCATGCGGGCGAAGGATGCCGGCACCGGCGGGGAGCTCACGGTGCGCACGGCCAGGCCGACGCAGAACGTCGAGCATTTCGCTCGGCTGCTGGCCGAGCACCTGAGCAAGGTGCAGTTGCTGGCACCCGCGGGCGACATCGAGTTGCTGGCCTCGGAGGTTGCTCCCATCGTCGAGGAAAGCCGTTCGCTGCTGCCGGAGACGCTGCGCAAGGGTGTGGAAACGGAGCTGGCCCTGGAGCGCATCCAGGCACGGCTCGGCACCGACTGCGTGCGCCGCCCGGTGCTGCAGGAGGACCACCGGCTCGAATGGATGCAGGCCTGGACCAGCGAGCCCGTGAAGCGCCGCAGGGTGGTGGAACAGGCCCATGTCTTGCCGTTGCCCACGTGGATGCTGGACGAGCCCTTGCGGCTCATGGAGCGCGACAACCGGCCGTACTACCAGGGGCCGCTGCAGTTGCTGCTCGGGCCGGACCGCGTCGAGGGCGGTTGGTGGCATCGAACCGTAGAGGGAGACGATGCCCGGGCCTTGAACGTCCAGCGCGATTACTGGCTGGCCCTGAGCGCCCATGCCGGTGTGTTGTGGGTGTTCCAGCAGCGACTGGCGGGGGACCAGACCGCCTGGTTCCTGCACGGACATTTCGCTTGAGCGGGCCGCCATGAACCGCAGGCCGCGCACCATCCCCGACTACGTAGAGTTGCGCTGCGTGTCGAACTTCACCTTCCTGCGCGGCGCGAGCGACCCGGAGGAACTGGTGCGCCGCGCGAAGGAACTGGGCTACAGCGGGCTGGCCCTGGCGGACGAATGCAGCATGGCCGGCGTGGTCCGGGCCCATGTGGCGGCGAAGGCGGCAGGGCTGCCCCTGATCCTCGGTGCGCAGTTCTGCGTGCAGCCGCGCACCGCGGACGAGGCACGCTTCACGGTGGTGGTCCTCGCGCGGAACCTCAACGGGTACGGCAACCTCTGCGAGTTCATCACGAAGCTGCGACGTGTATCGGCCAAGGGCGAGTACCACCTGACGCTGGGACAGATCACCGGGGCCGAGCTCGCGGACTGCCTTGCGCTACTCTGCCCGGATCGCCCATCCACCGATGCGCAACTGGAGGCCGCGGGGACCTGGGCGCTAGCGCATTTCCGCGGGCGCTGCTGGATCGGCGTGGACCAGGTGCGGCAACTGGACGACGAGGCATGGCTGCACCGCATGCGCACGCTCGCGGAACTGACGGCCCTGCCTTTGGTGGCCGTGGGCGACGTGCATATGCATGTGCGATCGCGCAAGCCGCTGCAGGACGTGTTGACGGCCACGCGGATCGGCAAGCCGCTCACGGAATGCGGGCACGCGCTGCACCGCAGCGCTGAGCGCCACCTGCGCACGCGGCTCCGGTTGGCGCAGACCTTTCCGGCCGATCTGCTCGCCGAGACGCTGAACGTCGCCGCACGCTGCAGCTTCTCGCTCGACGAGCTCAAGTACCAGTATCCCGATGAGGTGGTGCCGCGGGGCCACACCGCGGCGAGCTTCCTGCGGCAGGTCACGTATGAGGGGGCGGGCCGGCGCTGGCCGGAAGGTATCTCGCCCACCGTGCAGGCACAGATCGAACATGAGCTGGAGCTGATCTGCGAGTTGCGCTACGAGCACTACTTCCTCACCGTGTACGACATCGTGGCCTTCGCGCGATCGCGGCACATCCTCTGCCAGGGCAGGGGCTCGGCCGCCAACAGCGTGGTCTGCTACTGCCTGGGCGTGACCGAGGTGGACCCGGCGCGCATGTCGGTGCTGTTCGAGCGCTTCATCAGCAGGGAGCGCAACGAGCCGCCGGACATCGACGTGGACTTCGAGCACCAGCGGCGCGAGGAGGTGATCCAATACCTGTACGAGAAGTACGGCCGCGACCGCGCTGCGCTCACGGCCACGGTCATCAGCTACCGCCCTAAGTCGGCGATTCGCGATGTCGGAAAAGCGCTCGGCTTCGACCTGCAGACGCTGGACGCGCTCGCGGAAGGCCAGAAGTGGTTCGACGGGGAGGACATCCGCCTGGAGCGCTTCGAGGAACTAGGGATGTCCGTGGCGGACCTTGCCGTGCGCCAGCTCATCACGCTGACCACCCAGCTGATCGGCTTTCCCAGGCATCTCTCCCAGCACACAGGCGGCTTCGTGCTCACGCGCGACCGGCTGTCCCGCATGGTGCCGATCGAGAACGCCTCCATGGCCGACAGGACAGTGATCGAGTGGGACAAGGACGACCTGGATGCCGCGGGCCTGCTGAAAGTCGATGTGCTCGCACTGGGCATGCTGTCGGCCATCCGGCGCGCGCTCGACATGATCGGCCAGCGCCGCGGCTACGCGTTCGGCATGCAGGACATTCCTGCAGAAGACGGCGACACCTACGACATGATCTGCAAGGCTGACACGATCGGCGTCTTCCAGATCGAGAGCCGGGCCCAAATGAGTATGCTGCCGCGGCTGCGGCCACGCTGTTTCTACGACTTGGTCATCGAGGTCGCCATCGTGCGGCCGGGGCCGATCCAGGGCGGCATGGTGCATCCGTATCTCAACCGCCGGCAGGGCAAGGAGCCGGTGACGTACCCCAGCGAGGCCTTAAAAAAGGCGCTGGGACGGACCCTGGGCGTGCCCGTGTTTCAGGAGCAGGTGATGCAAATCTCCATCCTGGCTGCGGGCTTCACTGCCGGTGAAGCGGACGGGCTGCGCCGTGCCATGGCGGCCTGGAAGCGCAAGGGGGGCCTGGGCAAGTACTACGCCAAGATCGTGGACGGCATGACCGCGCGTGGCTATGAGAAGGCCTTCGCCGAACAGATCTTCGAGCAGATCAAGGGCTTCTCGGAATACGGCTTTCCCGAGAGCCACGCGGCCAGCTTTGCGCTGCTCGTCTATGCGTCGTGCTGGATCAAGCGGCACGAGCCGGCGGCGTTCCTCGCGGCCCTGCTCAACAGCCAGCCGATGGGCTTCTACTCCGCGAGCCAACTGGTGCAGGATGCCCGGCGCCACGGCGTGGAGGTGCGCCCGGTGGACGTGATGTACAGCGATGCGGAAACCTCGCTGGAGGATCTTCCGGATGTGCCCGCCGTGCGGCTGGGCCTGCACATGATCCGCGGCCTGCAGGCCGCCAGCGCGCAGCGCATCATGCATGCGCGCCGCGCCGGGCCGTTCGATAGCGCCGAGGAACTGGCGCAGCGCGCGCGGCTGGAGCAGCACGAGATGAAGCTGCTCGCGGCCGCCGGCGCCCTGGCCACGCTGTCGGGGCACCGCCGGCAGCAGGTGTGGGATGCCGCGGCGCTCCATGCCGCTCCTGAACTGCTGAGGGATGCTCCGGTCGATGAGGACTACCTGGAACTGCCCGCAGCGCCGGAGGGCGAGGACGTGGTGTGGGACTACGCGTCCACCGGCCTCACGCTGCGCAGCCACCCGATGGCGCTGCTGCGCAAGCGCCTGGACAAATACAAGCTCAAGACCTCGGAGGAACTGCGCCGCATGCCCCATGGGCGCAAGGTGCGTACGGCCGGCATCGTGACGCTGCGGCAGCAGCCGGAGACCGCCAAGGGGACGATCTTCGTGTCGCTGGAGGACGAACACGGTGCGACCCAGGTCATCGTCTGGCGCGGCGTGCGGGAGGCCCAGCGCCAGGTGCTGCTGGAGTCACGGCTGCTGGCCGTGAAGGGGCGCTGGCAGCGCGAGGGCGAAGTGTGCAACCTGGTCGCGGACCGGCTCGCCGACCTGTCGCCGCTGCTGGGGCGGCTGGCGACGGAGAGCCGGGATTTCAAATGAGGGTGACGTGATGCAGAAGCAGTTGTTCGGACAAGAGCTGATCCGGTCGTCGATCAACGGGCTGGTGTACCAGGAGGAGTTCCTGAGCGAAAAGGAGGAGCAGGAGCTCATCGACATCATCCGGTCGCTGCCGCTGCACGCCGCCCAGTACAAGCACTACTTGGCAAGGCGCAAGGTGGTGAGCTTTGGTGGATCGTACGACTTCGACACCAATCGACTTCTGCCGGGAGTGAGCCTGGACCCACGCCTGCATCGGCTGCGCGAGCGGGTGGGGGAGTGGCTCGACGTTCCTGAAGCGGAACTGGTACATGCGCTGGTAGCCGAGTACGCGCCCGGCACGCCGCTCGGCTGGCACCGGGATGTCCCGGACTTCGAGACCATCGTGGGCGTTTCGCTCGGCGGACGCGCCACGTTGAAGTTTCGTCCGTATCCGGACGAGCCGGCGACACGTAAGGTTGTGCAGTTGGAGGCGGCGCCGCGATCGATCTACAAGATGGCCGAAGAGACGCGCTGGGATTGGCAGCACTCCGTGGCGCCCACGGCTGAGCTACGGTGGTCGATTACGTTTCGTACCCATGGCAGCTAACAGGCATCCCTGAGGTCAAGAAGTTCAGGGGCGCCCGTATATTCAGGTGCGAAACACTCGTCTCAGCGGCACCAACTAGTCATTGGCATCGCCTGGGTGGCTCACGAAGACCCGGCCTCGCACCTGGGGGAAAGGGAAGTGAGACATCCTGTACGTAAACTGGCACTCGTGCATTTAGAACCACGAGTATTTTTTATCTTTGCGCCACCGGATAACATCCACACCTTTCGCAATGGCGTGAGCGCATCCCAGCGTCATTGCGTACTCGTGGAACAGCCTTTGATTTATGAAAACATCTTCAACATCTTGTCTTCCATTCGGGCGCGTTGTCACGATCGCGGCGTGAGATATATCATTTCCACGATCCTGTCCAATTTCTTCGGTAATTATTAGCATGTACCGGCTAGGTAAGATGGAAGCAAAGCCTATATCTTTTGCATTGTCTATGAGGTCCTTGATTTTTCCTTGGAAGACTTCGGTTGCATACTCGTGCGTGGTTGAAATATAAATTTCCGTCTGGTTTGCCCATTTAATCCATTCGCTCCAGGTAACCTGAATCGGTATGAATATACTTCTGTCCGATGCCTGTTTGGATGCGATTGCTCGCTCCATAATCCAGTTTTCGTATGTGTCGCCCAACCATCCGGCATCTGGCAAGTTTCTTTGGAAATTGGTCCATTCTTCGACCGATAGATCGCCGAAAACCAAGCCTACCGGAGGCGATTTAATAATCTTCGTGCTGTTTTTTCTTGGGCGGCCATGGCGAAAAAAATCTGACTCTTTTCCGATTGGTGGAGCAGGCTTAACGTAAGTGACATTTGCAATGTCAAACTGGGTGTCTATCACCGGGCCTTTGATATCTTGCTTGCCAGGCGGTTGTTGCATTAGGGCAGTCATGTGCTGATCCGAGAGGTTATTCCAAGCCTGTAGCAACTTTTCCTCATGCGGAAATGGCTTGTTCAGATTTATTGGAATGTATTCGAAGGGCCACAAAAAGAAGCTATCGAAGGAGTCGCTGTGGAAGTAGCAACCGGACACAATAATTCCGTCTACTTCATTGGTGTCATTTCGAACTCTGTGGGCTGCTAGTTTTGCAAGCGCATCATGGTCTAAAGCGGTGTATCCATTGTTGATAAACCAAATAATTGATGTGGTTGCGCTCTCATGTTCTAGTCTGGATTGTTTGAGTTGCTTCTTTGCCTTGCTGACTGCTGTCTTAATTGGACCCTCTAAAATTCTGTCAAAATCCCTTTTTCCATTGATAGGCAACGACTCCCGGTCCAAAACGACGACTGGCCGTCCGGGATAAAACGGTCTGAACAAAGCTGCTAGCTTTGCCTGCCGCTCCGGTTTGGCTAGGCCATCGTCATCCAGTGCTTTTAGTTCAATTACGCAGTTACCCAGTAAATAGTCTGCACCAACCTGCTCACGGCGGTCAGCATCCGGATGTGCGCGACTTCCACCGGCTTCTTCGATAACCTGATCGATATCAGGCTCAGCGAGTGGTCGTATTCTGAAATTACTCAGAAATTCTGTACTTGACGTCATGGCATGTGATCCAGCGATTATCGAAAAACGAGCTCAGGAGTTCTTGTTACCTCTTGGCCAAAGCGTGCCGATCGGCGCTCCGCCGTTCGGCACCGACTTGCCTGGTCTGCCGACCGTGTAGCGTGGTGTCTGCGTCATCGGTCGTATCACACGCCATTCGCTGCATCCACCGCGTTGCGACTACGGAAGACTGAACGGGATACCAAGATGTTTGCATATCTCCGCACAGACGGCTTCCGACGCTGACCATCCACCGCTGAATCCGTCATCGTCCGGGGTCAGGCAGATTGTCAGAACCTTGACTACTCCCGAGGCTAAGCCATCCTTCAATGGCGCGCAAAGTGATGCGACGAAGTCCTCGGATAGGAAGCGCCGATGAGATCCATCCGCAAACTCACAAAAAAAGTAGTCAATGTCAATGTTGACGATCCAGTTGTTACCCCGATGTAGCCAGAAATCCAGGTTGCAAGGAAGCTCCCAGGTTTCAACATTGCGACACTTATTTGAGGGTACATTTGGCTTGTCGCCATCTCGATGTGTGGCAAGAAGTAGCTGGCCGAGACTTTGTTGCTCCTGTGCTAAAAATAGGCTGAGGTAATTGTCCCAACGAATAATCTCACACGGGAGGCCGCTCGCTAAATATTTGAGTGACAGGTATTCGTTAAGTGAGATTCCTCTCATCTCTCCAGGGAGATGCCCTAGCCAGACGTCTAGGTTGCTAGTCAATGTATCCGTATGTCGATCAACATGGAATAAATCGAACTTCTCTTTAGGCTGAAGGTGTCGTAGCCAACACCACCATGCCGCACGGTGGTTATCCATTATGTACACGGTATCGTGCTGCCAAAGAAAGTTCTGCGCGGTTGCACCAGAGTGACCACGCGACTTGAGAGGGATGTGCCAAATGCCAGACAAGCATTACTCCTGGTTGATGCGTCGAGAAGGCGGGTACTAAGCCAACTGAAAAATATGTGGTGTGCTCGCTGGTCTGCCGGAGGTATCTCTGTGATGCTCTTTTTCAATGGCTTTTATGAGGTGATCCTTTAGGTCATTTCCATAATGGCTCGAAGGCGATTTTTTACCATTTCGTGGACCGGGCCAGTGTATGGTCGCATCTCTATCGTCAGTGCTTGAATATTTTTCGTGTCTGCATGTAAATATCTATTGAGTCCGAATCGTAGATATTTGTTGAGTGCGGTGATTTTATCCACCTCATCTTCCTTTAAAAACAATGTGAGGCGCATCATGCCGCCTGATATTGCGTCAAGCCGTTCCTGAATGCGCTTGTTGACATCTTCAGTGCGGGCCTCTATTGGCGTTGTAATGAAATCAATGTAGTCGCCGGGAACTGCAGTGCAGGCCAAATGAAGCGCTGCAAGCTCCTTAAATCTAATCTCATGCACTTTTAGAGCAATCTGTTTTTTTATTTCGTTCGATGCCTTTATCTGTTCGGACAGTGCGATTATTGAGGTTTTGTAGCTCTCTAGCTCGCGTGCATGCTTGGCTTTCTCCGCTTCAAGCTCTTTCTGAAGCTCGATCTTTCTTTTTTCGATATCCTTACTTAGCTGATGAGTCAGGTGACTCTTGCCTAGATAACCTATCACTGGAAGGAGGAGCATGCTAATGCCCCCTCCAGCTAAACCAGCAGCTATAAATCCTAGAATGTCTGACATCTTCTCATCCTCCTGTACAGAGCATATATCATGTCCGCCAATCAGACGGAGGTGGCACCACGATATATTCTTATTGCTCTGAGGGCAGCGGTTGCTCTTCATCAAAGATACTTCTTGAAGCTTCCTGCGGCGACGTCTACGGCTGCCCCCACCAGCACCGCCGCCGGCAGCAGGATCGCCACCGGATGCACGCTGACCGGCAGGGCCAGGTAGGTTACCCAGGGCAGCACCGCGAGCGGCACCAGGCTGGCCCGTGCGCGGTGGTACAGGAACCCGGATTCGCGCCCCGCGCCGAACCGCCGGATGTCCCGGCGCACTAACCCGTCTACGAACCCGGCGAATGCCGTCAAGAGGAAGAGTGGCAGCGAGAGGCACAGCACGAGCAGGCGCACCATGAACACCAGCACGGTGTAGCCTGCGGCGATGAGGTAGTCCTGCGTGTGTGTGGCCGCGCTGCCCAGCACCTTCTGTAGGCTCCATGCGTGGCCGGCCGCGTTCGCGCGGGCCTGGCGCGAGGCGTCCCGCATCCATTCGAGCAGGCCGCTGCGCACGAATACCCACTCGTAGCCTTGCTGCACCCAGTGGTGCGCGGTGCGCCCTGGCTCCTGCACGAGCGCGCTGCGCACGAAGTAGTCGGACAGCTGGTCCAGCTCATGGCTCAGCATGGCCTGTGCGTGGCGCCATCCCTGGTCCGGCCAGAACAGCGCCATGCCCACGCATTCGACCACGATGCACAGCAGCAGCGATCCGCACAGCACGCCGAAGCAGCGGAACGGCAGCGTGATGAGGCCGACGATGAAGCCCTGCTGGCGGACCTGCTGGCGCTGGGCGGTGGCGGCGACATCGCTCATGGCATGCCGGCCCCATCCATCCCGCCCTGGTCGGCGGGGTCGTCTGCCTCGGTCGTGGCGAACGCGTCCTGCAGCAGGTCGCCGGGCAATCCGTCATCCCGAGGTCCCGCGGCGCCCTGACCGTCCCACCAGCTTCCAGCGTCCATGACGTAGTGCAGCCGCATGCCGGCGGCCAGCTCCTGCAGGTCGCGCGGCATGGCCTCGTCAGGATCGGGCGCGGGCAGGGGCATGCGCACCTTCCACAGGTTGCCCCCTTCGAGCAGCGCGAAGGCCTGGCCCTTGGGCAGCGCGACGACGTGCGCAGGCTCGATCAGCGGCACGCTGGTGCTGGCGACGCGGTCCTGGGTGTTCGAGGTGAAGGCGGTGTTGCCCGTGGGATCCGAGCTGTCGGTGGCGCCGCTGGTCACGGACGTAGCGAAGACCTCTACCTTCGGCAATTGGCGGGTGAGCAGTTCGGCCGTGGCCGTCTCCCTGACGCGCAGCATGACCAGGTTGTTGAAGTTGCCCACCACCTGGCCGGCCTTGGCGCGGTTGCCGATGCGCGCCTCGATGTCGGAGAGCGTCTGCGTGTACGCCGTGACCTGCACACCGGCACCGCCGCCCTTGTTGACCATGGGAATGAACTCGTCGCCCATCAGCTCGTTGAACTCGTCGGCGTGGACGTTGATCGGCACCTTGCTGCTGGCGTCGGCGCCGGGCAGCCCGTCGTCCACGCCGAACTTGTAGATGTGGCCGGCGACCGAGACGAGGTCCGAGAACATGGAATTGCCCACGGCGGCCGCCACTTCCGCATCCGAGAGCGCGTCCAGGCCCACATACACGATCGCGCGCTTTCGGATGACCTGCATCCAGTCGAAGATGGGCCGCGGGTCGGCCAGGTCCGAGTAGTTCGGCGCCAGCAACTGGGCGATCTTGCCCGTGGTGAGCTTCTCCAGCAGCGGAAGCAGGCTGGCGACGATCTTGTCGAAGTAGGTCCGGTCGTAGCGCACCGCGCTGCGCAGGCCGTCGAGAACGGGGTCGTACACGCGCACCTGCGCGAGGTACTGCTCGATCGCGATCACGCGCTTCTCGCGCCCGATCATGTTGCGCGGGATGTTCTTGTCGTTGAGGCGTGCTTCGAGCTGGACGATGATCTCCCAGGCCTTGGGCTCCGTGCGCGCGAAGAAGTGCGCGGCGTACTCCATGAACAGTGCATCGATGTTGATGACGTGGCGCTGGATCAGCAGGTAGTCCGGGCGCTGACCCAGTTCCACGAGTGCCCGCGCGATGATGTTGACGAACCGCCACGCAAACTCGCGGAAGGCCGCGCTGTTGCCCTCGCCAGACAGCTGCCCTGCGATGCGGGTGGCGACTTCCGAGATGCGACCGAAACGGCCGACCGCGTTGTAGCGCGCGCTCAGGTCGGGCCAGCCCAAGTGGAATACATAGAACTCGCCTTCGCGTCCGGCGCGGCGCGCCTCCACGTACATCCGCTTGAGCAGATCCGCATCGCCCTTCGGGTCGAAGACGATCACCACCTCGTGCCCGCCGTCCGCGGCACGGCGGCGGATGTCTTGCGTGATGAACAGTTCGGCCAGGCGCGTCTTGCCGACGCGCGTGGTGCCCAGCACCAGGGTATGCCCGACCCGCTCCCCCAGCGGCAGGGTGACGTCCACCTCCTGCGGCTCGATGCCGTGCAGGCGCGGCAGCCCGCCGACCGGCGGCAGGGGCCGCACGGGGTTCAGCGGGTGGTCCCACGCCGTCCAGCGCGCCAGGCGCGCGAACGGTGGCGGTGCGAACTCCAGGCGCTCCTCGCACCGCCGCGCGAGCCGGTAGAGCGCTGTGGGCTCCACGTAGCGACGGAATTCGGGCCGGTAGGTCTGCATCAGCCGGTGCGTGTGGCGCTGGTCCCAGCGGAAGCCGCGGCCAAGGAACAGGCGCTGCTGGCTGACCGGGACGTCGCGGCTCGTCATCACGTAGCGCGGCAGGCGGCGGATGTTGCGCCGGTAGCGCAGGATGGCGTGGGCCTGCCGCAGGCGGATGCCGCCGAAGGCCGCGAAACCGAGGGCGCTGGCGAACCCCAGAGTGGGGCTCAGCGCGAGCGACCACGGTGCCACCACGCACGCCAGCGCGGCGCCGGCGCAAACCGCAACGGTGTATAGCTCCACCGCGGGGCGCAGCAGCACCTCGACTGCATGCGCCTGGGCCATGTCACTGCTCGATGCCTGTGGCGGTCAACAGGGCCGGGTAGTGGCGAAGCCCCAGCCTGCGGGCCAGATCGTCCCCCGAGGCCGGGGAGAGCACCAGGTCCGGCGCCAGGGCGCGCAGCTCCTGCAGCGCCTGCGGTGACGCGACATTCACGACGAGGCCGGCGGCGCGCAACTTGCGCAGCGTGCCGACGCGCTGCTGCAGCCAGGCCCTGGAGCGCGCATCGTCACCGACCAGGAAAAAGGGGGGCAGCCCCGGCGCCTGTAGCGGGCGCGGCTCTACCACGCCAGGGGACAGTAGCGTGGAACGCACTGGCAGGCCCACCGCCACGACCGGGACGACGGGCGCCGTGGCCTTGGCTGCCCCGCTGGTCGAAGGGGCGCCGCTCGCTCGCAACGGGGGAAGCCCGAACTCGTCGTAGTAGGGTTGCGCCGATGCGCCTCCCCGGTCCTCGACGACGATCAGGCCGGGGCGGGGCGACGGTGCGGATGCCGCGGGTTCCGCACCCAGGCCCAAGGACGGCAGGCAAGCCAGCACGAGCAGCCACAGAGGCGCGCACGGGCGGAATCGCAAGGCGGGGAGCTTCATGGGGTGGTTTCTCGACGCGGATTCACTGAGGCCATCGCCTGCGGCTTGCCCAGCACGCGCACGAGGTGCCGCTGCACGGCGCCGCGGTAGCGCGCTGCGGGTGGGCCGCCTGCGGGGCGGTGGTAGCGTCCCACCGCGGCCAGCCAGTCTTCGCCGGGCCGGTGCTGCTCATGCAGGATCTCCGCGGCGATACCGAGGTTGCGGTAGGGGTCCAGCAGCGCGCAGGGGCGCTGCACGCGGTGCGCGTGGTAGCCCGCATTGATTTGGCCGAGCCCGACGTCGATGCGTTCGGCGGGGGTGTCCCGCAGCGCGCTGCGCAGCGCC